>JASFKW010000004.1:0-68660 GCA_050118435.1 Gammaproteobacteria bacterium
CTCGTCGTTTCCATTGGGCTCTATGCTTCTAAGTGGTGCGCCATGTTAGAGAATTCAAGCCGTGGCGTGAACCGCCGGCGTGCCCGGCTTATCCCCAGGTGCTGTGGATACCGGGATTACCGGTGCGGCCGATGGCCGTGGCCGGGGCGCCGAGCAACAGTCGATGAAGACCTGGCATCGTGCGGAATCACGATAATTATATGCATTAATAACAATGTCCTATAGAATATTTTACATAAAACAAATGAAAAAGCCCTCTCCCCAGGGTGGTGTGATCGGGTCGCCGCGCCTCTGCGCGTAAACCGCGATCGGTCCGGGTGGCCTGCTCGCGGGGCGGGGGAAAGGCATTCGCATTCACAGCCCGAAGTTGGCGGGTACGAGCCGTGCGCCCGAGCGCCCTGACCGAAGGGTTCTCCCGCGGTTACGAGCCCGCTCCAAAAGGGGGACTGGCTGCGGGCCCGGGGCTGTTCCGCTCACGCCTTCGCGGTGGCGATCGGCGCTATACTGCCGCCCATACGACGCCGGCCGCGGGCGGTCGGGGCAGACCGACCGCATTCGCCGTCGGCGGCAGCGGCCCGGCGGGCTTCGCCTGTCGCGCGGCCTCGCCCGCGGCTGCGGTCAGGTCGAGTTTGCCCTGTTCTGGTGCGCGGTTGAGGCCCGTTGCGCAAAGATGGTCGGCCCGGTCCCGGATTGCACCGCGGTGGGCGGGGTCGCCCCGCGTGGAATGCTTTGTGCAACGATCCGGCGCAGAAAAAGGCTCAGGGCAGGGGAGAGAGCATGGCGATTCGCGTCGCGATCAATCACAAGACCGAATACCGATACGACCGACCGGTGCAGCTGTCGCCCCATGTCATGCGGCTGAGGCCCGCCGCGCACAGCCGGACGCCGGTGCACAGCTATTCGCTCGGGGTTCGCCCCGAGCCGCATTTCATCAACTGGCAGCAGGATCCGTTCGGAAATTATCTGGCGCGAGTCGTTTTTCCGCAGAAGACCCGGGTGCTTGGCATTGAGGTCGACCTGATCGCCGAGATGGTGGTCATCAATCCCTTCGATTTCTTCCTGGAGGAGTACGCCGAGCGGTATCCCTTTCGCTACGAGGAGCAGCTGGCCAGGGAGCTGGTCCCCTATCTGGAAATCCGGGAGCGGGGTCCGAAGCTGCAGGCATGGCTGAACGGCTTCCGCGCTGGGGGGCGTCGCAGCATCGACTTTCTGGTCGAGCTCAATCAGACGCTGCAGCGGCACATCGTCTATACCACCCGCATGGAACCCGGCATCCAGAGCTGCGAGGAAACGCTCAGGATCCGCTCCGGCTCCTGTCGCGACACCGGCTGGCTGCTGGTTCAGTTGTTGCGCCACCTGGGGCTTGCCGCACGCTTCGTCTCCGGCTATCTGATCCAGCTGACGGCCGACCAGAAATCGCTCGACGGCCCCACGGGACCGGAGCGGGACTTCACCGACCTGCACGCTTGGGCCGAGGTCTATGTGCCCGGCGCCGGCTGGGTGGGGCTGGACCCGACCTCGGGGCTGTTTGCCGGGGAGGGTCACATTCCGCTGGCCTGCACCCCGGATCCGGTCAGCGCAGCCCCGGTGAGCGGCGGCTTCGACGGCGACGCCGAGGTCGATTTCTATTTCCACAATGAGGTGCGCCGCATCCGCGAGGACCCGCGCGTCACCCTCCCGTACACCGATGCCCAGTGGAGCGCCATCGGCGAGCTCGGACAGCGGGTCGACCGGGACCTCCGGGCGGCCGATGTGCGCCTCACCATGGGCGGAGAGCCGACCTTCGTCTCCATCGACGACATGGACGGGGGAGAGTGGAACACCGCGGCGCTCGGCTGCACGTGTTCATGCCGCCGCTGCTGCGCAATCTGCTGATCGACGTGACCGGCAACACCCATCGCGCCGAATTCTGCATCGACAAGCTTTACGCGCCGGGACGCGCCGGCGGGCGTCTCGGGCTGGTCGAGTTCCGCGCCTTCGAGATGCCGGCCCACGCCCGCATGAGCGTGGTGCAGATGCTGCTGCGGGCCCCCTCATCGCGCGCTTCTGGAAACAGCCCTACCGGCGCAGGCCGGCGCGCTGGGGCACCGCACTGCACGATCGCTTTCTGCTGCCGCATTATGCCTGGACGGACTTGCGGGACGTGGTCTGCGATCTGCAAACCGCCGGCTACCCGTTGCAGCTGGAATGGTTCGCGCCGTTTCTGGAGTTCCGCTTTCCCCACTACGGACGGATCGTCCAGCAAGACATCGAGTTGGAGCTGCGCGCGGCCATCGAGCCCTGGCACGTGATGGGTGAAGAGGTGACCTCGCAGGGCACGGCGCGCTTCGTCGATTCCTCCGTGGAGCGCCTCCAGGTGTGGGTCGAAGGCATGACCGACCGCCGGCACACCGTGCTCTGCAACGGCCGCCGTGTGCCCCTGCGGCCCACCGGGCGCAAGGGCGAATTCGTCGCCGACGTGCGCTACGAGGGCTGGCAGCCGCCCTCGGGTCTGCACCCCACCATCGGCGCTCAGACGCCGCTGGTGTTCGACATCTTGGATACCTGGAACGGGCGCTCCATCGGCGGCTGCACCTACCACGTGGCGCACCCGGGGGGGCGCAACTACGAAACCTTTCCGGTCAACGCCAACGAGGCGGAGTCCCGTCGTGTGGCACGCTTCTGGGAGCACGGACACAGTCCCGGCAGTATCCGGACTCAGGCTGAAGAGCGCAGTCTGGAGTACCCCTGTACCCTGGATCTTCGCTGGGAGGACCGCTGCTGAACGGCTGGCGTTGACGGCCGGGCCTGCTTACACTGGCTGAAAAGGGTACCAAAACCAGGACAGAGACCCGGACGTGCGTGAACTCAGGCCAGACGCTGTTTCGAGTGACGGCTGTCCGCTGTGCGACAGTTACCGCGCCTCGGCCGGCGTTCGCGACGAGATGTGTGTGCGCGGTGGAGAGGTTCGCCCGCACTGGCGCTACCTGACCCGCGCTCTGGGCGACATGGGCGGCGCCGAGCTGCAGCGCCGATATCAGGAAGCCCGGCGTCTGATCCGCGACAACGACGTCACCTACAACATTTACGGCGACCCGCGCGGCATGGGCCGTCCCTGGCAGCTCGACCTGGTGCCCATGCTGATCGAAAGCGACGAATGGCGCGACGTCGAGGCCGGGCTGTTCCAGCGTGCCGAGCTGCTGAACGTGGTGCTGCGTGACCTGTACGGGCCGCGGCATCTGGTGCGCAAGGGCCTCCTCCCGGCCGAGCTGGTGTTTTCGCACCCGGGCTTCCTCTACCCCTGTGCGGGCATGGAGCACGCCGAGAGGCGTCCGCTGTCGTTCTACGCCGCGGATTTGGCACGCACGCCCGACGGGCAGATCTGGGCCCTGGCCGATCGTGCCCAGGCGCCCTCCGGCGCCGGCTACGCGCTGGAGAACCGACTGGTGGTCTCACGCGTGCTCCCGAGTCTGTTTCGCGATTCTCACGTTCACCGGCTGGCCACGTTTTTCCGCAGCATGCGACAGGCGCTCGCGCGCCTGGCACCGCGCCCCGGCGACGAACCAAACATCGTGGTGCTGACGGCCGGGCCGGCCAACGAAACTTACTTCGAGCACGCCTACCTGGCCAGCTACCTCGGCTACACCCTGGTGCAGGGCAGCGATCTGGTGGTGCGCAACGGCAGGGTCTGGCTGACCACGCTGGAAGGGCTGCGGCCGGTCGATGTCATCCTGCGACGCATGGACGACAGCTACTGCGATCCCGTGGAGCTGCGGGAGGATTCCTATCTCGGCGTGCCGGGCCTGGTCAACGTGGTGCGTACCGGCGGGGTGGGGATCGCCAATCCGCTCGGCAGTGGGGTGCTCGAAACCCCCGCGCTGATGCCATTTCTGCCGCGCCTCGCGCAGCACCTGCTGGGCGAGGAGCTGCGCCTGCCGTCGGTCACCAGCTGGTGGTGCGGTGACCCGGTGCAGTGCAGTCACGTGCTCGCCAGGCTGGAGCACCTGGTGATCAAGACGGCGCACCCGGGCGTAGGCTTCCGTTTCGTGTTCGGGTCGGGACTGGGCGCTGCGGAACGCGACGAGCTCACCGAGCACATCCGTGCCCGGCCGCACCTGTTCGTGGGCCAGGAGGTGCTGGAGATGTCCACCGTGCCGGTGCTGACCGACGGCGGCCTGGAGGCGCGGCGCGCCCTGTTGCGCAGTTTTCTAATTGCCGACGATCAGGATTACTACGCCATGCCCGGCGGGCTGACGCGGGTCGCCGCCGACGCCGCCGGTCTCATGGTGTCGAGCCAGAGCGGCGCGCTGAGCAAGGACACCTGGGTGCTGGCTACGGAGCCGGAGAAGCACGTCAGCCTGCTCGGCGAGGTCCGCCACGCACAGCCCCTCTACGGGCATGACGCCGAGCTGCCCGGGCGCGTCGCCGACAACCTGTTCTGGGTGGGGCGTTATGCCGAGCGCGCCGAGTTCAACAGCCGCCTGCTGCGTTTCACCCTGCAGTTCCTGGTGACCGGTGAGAACGAATTCAGCGGCTGTCTGCAGCGCCTGCTGGCGACGGTGACCCAGCAGACTGTGACGGACCCGGGATTCGTCGGCCCCGGCGCGCAGCAGCGCCTCAACGCGCCCGAGCAGGAGCTGTTGTCGGTCATCGCCAACCGGGAACGCAGCGGCAGCCTGTCGCAGACGATGCACAGCCTGCTACTGGCCGCGCGCTCCCTGCGCGACCGCTTGTCCACCGACACCTGGAGCGTGGTGAACGATATCGACGACGAGCTGTATTCGCTGCAGCACATCGTGCCCGAGCGGCTGGCCGACGCGCTGGACGAGCTGGACAATCTGATCAAGGCGCTGTCGGCATTCAGCGGACTGACGCTGGAGAACATGATGCACGGCCGCAGCTGGCGCTTCCTTGACCTGGGGCGGCGCCTTGAGCGCTCGATTCAGACGTCGCGCCTGCTCGGCTCGATACTGGTGCCGGCGGGCGCCGAGACAGGAATGGCCGTGCTGATGGAGTCCCTGCTGCTGGTGGTGGAGAGCATGATGAGCTACCGGCGCCGCTATCGCAGCGGTATGGATGTCGCCAGCCTGCTGGAAATGGTGGTCGCCGACGGGCTCAATCCGCGCTCGCTGGTCTATCAGCTGTCGCGCATCGAGGAACACATCAACGACCTGCCGCGCGAGCAGGAGCGCGGCTATCGCAGCGAGCTCAAACGCCTGGCGCTGGAAACCGCGACCATGGTGCGGCTGGCGGATGTGCGCCAGCTCGCCGAGGTGAATCCGCAGACCCGGCGGCGCGACACGCTGGCGGCGTTTCTGGGCGGCCTCGGACGACGCCTGCCGGCGTTGTCGGACCGTCTGGCGGCTGCGTACTTCCAGGTCGCCGAGACACCTCAGCAGCTGATCCGGCTGCGGGCGTCGGCCGAGTCATGAAATTCAGTGTCCGACACACCACGCGCTACCGCTACAGCCAGCCGGTGTCGCTGTGTCACAACGTCGCCCGGCTGCGGCCGCGCGTCACCGACGTGCAGACCTGCCACAGCAGTCGGCTGAACGTGACGCCGACGCCGGTCAGCGTCCACGCCTGGGAAGATCTGTTCGGCAACCATCAGGACTATTTCAGTATCCAGGAGCCGCATAGCGAGCTCAGCGTCACGGCGCTCAGCGAGGTCGAGGTGGCGTCCGGCAGCGATCTGCTGGCCAGCGCCTTCCCGATCGCCTGGGACGAGGCGCGGGTGCATCTGCGCGAGGCCAGCCAGCCCGAGGTGATCGAGGCGCGCAAGTTCACCCTCGAGTCGAACTTCGTCGAGCTGAGCAGTGAGATCGTCGATTACGCTGTGCCATCGTTTAGCGCAGGACGACCGCTGCTGGAAGCGGTGCATGACCTGATGCGCCGTATCCACCGCGATTTCACCTACGACCCGCACTTCAGCAGCATCGCCACACCGCTGCAGCAGGTGCTGGCCCACAGGCGCGGCGTATGCCAGGACTTTGCCCACCTAGCCATCGCCTGCCTGCGCTCGCAGGGGCTCGCGGCGCGCTACGTGAGCGGGTATCTGGAAACCCTGCCGCCGCCGGGCGGGGAGAAGCTGGTCGGCGCGGACGCCTCGCACGCCTGGTTCGGCGTCTATGTGCCCTACCAGGGCTGGGTCGATTTCGATCCGACCAACGATCAGGTTCTGGCCGACCGGCACATCACCGCCGCCTGGGGGCGCGACTATGCGGACGTGGCGCCGCTCAAGGGTGTGCTGTTCGGCGGCGGTTCGGAGCACCGACTCACGGTGGAGGTGGACGTCGAGCGTCTCTGAAGCGGGGAGCGAATACGGTAGACGGGACGCCGACCGCGGGCCGGGGTCCCGACCGGCAGCGGGCTCGGTTTCGTGTATCCTTGGCCGGAGTGCCCCTTGCATTGCGGGCAGGCAGTACCGTCACGGGCGGGAAGCGGCTCCGGCCGCACAGTCCACTGCGATGCCAATGGGTGGGCAGGTGGGCCGACACAGGCCGGGAGGAGACGCGCCCTAGGCGTCGTCGCGTACGCGTCCCTGCAGCCGACGCTCCTGACAGATCGCGTCGCCCTGCTCGGGCACGCCGCTGACAATGAATAAAAACTGATCCAGGTTTTGCATTGATATGTCCTGGCCCGGGAGCCGCGAGCGCCAGAAGATGAATAACCGTTCCAGGATCGCGCTCGTCACGACACTGACCGGCCTGGTCCTTATCGGCGGAATCTACCTCGACTTTGTGGGCCGAGTGCAGGACGAGCGTGCGCGCCTGGTGCAGCGCGGCGAGCGTCAGGCGCGCAGCTTCAGCACGGCGACCACAGGCGCGCTGGAGACGATCGAGGGACTCAGAACCTTCGCCGAAGCCAGGCTCGCGCGTGCGCAATCCCTGATCTCCGAATACGGACACCTCCTGGGGCCGATCCCGGACAAGGGAGGCTACGGGCTGATCGAGCTCACCCCGCCGCCCGATCCCGCCGCGAGTCTAAACCTGACCGGGCTCGGCAGCCTGCAGGACGACACCGCCCTGAAGGCAGAGCTGGAGGTGGCGCTCTCACTCGATGAGATGTTCCGCTGGGTGAAGCGCGTCTATCCGGAAGCGCCCTGGGTCTACTATCTCTCCGCGCGCCGTTTCATGTGTGTCTACCCTTATATCCCCTTCGACGATTTCTTCATGGACGAAGCTTTTTATGACATGGACTTGTTCGTACGTGGCACTCCGGAACGCAATCCCGAGCGGGCGCCCTATGTCACCGAGGTGTATCTCGACGAGGCGGGCCAGGGACTGATGGTCACCTTCGGCGCTCCCGTCTATCAGGACGGCAGTTTCCGGGGCATCGTGGGTTTCGACCTGACGCTGCAAGCCCTGCACGGTTTTCTGCAGAAGTACCGCCTCTTGGGCGACCGGCACTATGTGGTAGACCGCGACGGCGAGCTCATCGTCGTCGCCGAGGACGACGCCTCCGAACCTGTCAACGACCGCGAGCCCTTCAGCGCGCTGAGACCGGGACTCTTCGCGCTGGCCCGCAGGCATGCGGATACCGGGCATGCCGTCGCCTTCGAGGGCGCACAGGTGAGCAGTCTGCCTCTGGCTGGGGTGCCCTGGATGCTGATCACGGAACGCTCCGATCTGTCCATTTACCGGTCGGCTGCCCGCGGCACCCTGCCGTTGATCGCGCTGATCGCCGTGCTGCTGAGCGGTATAGCGCTGTTCACCCGTGAGAGACAGCGCCAGAAGCACTTCTCGGCCGAACGATCGACGCGGCGCTTCCGTCACCTGCTCGATTCGTCGAGCGACATGATTGCGGTCGTCGATCCCGCCAGCGCGCGCTTTCTCGACGCCAACCAGGCGGCGTGCGAGCTGCTCGGTTTGCCCCGTGAGGAAATGCTGGCGAAGCGGGTGTTCGATTTTTCCGGCATGTTGAATTCGATGGAGTTGTGGCAACAGACGGTGGCCGAGCTGCGGGAGCACGGCAGGTTCGCCAGCGAAGACAGGCTCGAGCGGGCCGATGGGAGGGCGGTTGTGGTGGATGTCAATGCGCATTATGCGGAGGACGAAGAGGGCGAGTATATCGTCGGCATCCTGCGGGATATCAGCGAGAGAAAACAGGCCGAGGCCGCCCTGCAAAAGGCCAATCAGCGATTCATATCGGTTCTGGAAGGCATCGACGCCTCGGTCTATGTCGCGGATATGCAGACCTATGAGGTGCTGTATCTCAACCCGAAGCTCCGGGAGCGGGTGGGCGAGGTGGTCGGCAAGACCTGCTGGGAATCGGTGTATCCGGGGCACACCCGGCCCTGTAACTTCTGCAACAATGACCGGCTGCTCAATGCGCGGGGGCAGCCGGCCGGTACCTGTACCTGGGAATCCCGGGATGATGTCGACGGGGCGTGGTATCGTTATTCGGCCCGGGCGATCCCCTGGGATGACGGTCGTTACGTGCGGCTCGAGATTGCGTTCGACATCACCGAGGTCAAGCGCGCCGAAGCGGAACGGGAGCGCCTGCAGCGCGAGCTCTGGCAGTCACAGAAGATGGAAGCCATTGGTCAGCTGACCGGTGGCATTGCGCACGACTTCAACAACATTCTGGCCAGCATTCTCGGACTGGCCGAGCTGGCCCGGGATCGCTTCGGCGCGGACGATGCCGGGCTCGACGATTACCTGGAGCAGATCGTGCGCGCGAGCGGCCGTGCCCGGGGCCTGGTCCGACAGCTGCTGGTCTACAGCCGGGGCGACAGCAAGGCGACGGCTCAGCCTCTGCTCGTCGCACGCCAGGTCAAAGACGTCCTCGACCTGCTGCGGCCCATGCTGCCGGCGACCATAGAGATTCACACCGACTTGCCCGAAACGTCCCCGATCGTCACCGTCGATCCGCTCCATCTGCAGCAGCTACTGATGAATCTCAGCATCAACGCCCGCGATGCCATGA
Source organism: Gammaproteobacteria bacterium (assembly GCA_050118435.1). Classification (GTDB taxonomy): domain Bacteria; phylum Pseudomonadota; class Gammaproteobacteria; order DSM-19610; family DSM-19610; genus Thiogranum. The sequence goes on from JASFKW010000004.1 coordinate 8,908, forward strand.
AGGGTAGCGGCGTTCTGTCCGTCGCCGTCACCGTGGAACGCCTCGATGGCGCCGAGTGCCGGATCTGCCACGAACAGGTCAGAGGCGAGTGGGTCTGCATTCGGGTCGCCGATTCCGGACCCGGCATCCCTCCGGAAATGCTCGACAGGATGTTTCAGCCCTTTTTTACCACCAAAGAAGTTGGCGACGGCGGCGGGATGGGCCTGGCAGTGGTGCAGGGTATCGTCAAGACCTATGGCGGCCACATTCTGGTGGATACCGCGCCGGGCCGCGGAAGCGCCTTCGCGATACTCCTGCCGCCGACCGCGCAGCCATCCCGGGAGGGGCTGGCCGCGGACGGCGTCGGTGAAGACGCGCTCGATCTCCGAGGCAAGCGACTGCTGGTGGTTGAGGACGAGCCGATCGTGCGGCGCTACCTCAAAGAGCTGCTCTGCGGGGCCGGGGCCGATGTGGTAGCCTGCGCGGATGCAGCCGAAGCCTTGGAGGCGTTCCGCCCATCGCCGCGAGCTTTCAGTCTGATCGTGACTGATCACGCCATGCCGGGCATGAGCGGTGCGGACATGCTGCGGGAAATCCGCGCTCTGAACGCTTCGGTGCCGGTGCTGATGTTCAGCGGTTACGCCGATGTCGTCAGTGAAGAGGAGCGGGCGCGGCTGCGCATCGCAGAGGTCCTGCTCAAGCCGCTGATGGGCGAGGAGCTGGAAGTGGCAATCCAGCGCGCGCTCGCCGCGCAGTAGCCTACTGGCTGCCCGTGGGGGCGGGGTGCCGGTTTCCTTAAATGCTGCATCGTTCCTCGGCCGTGTCCCGCTCTGCGTCGAATTGGTGCGCAGATTGTGCCCTGCTGCATACCGAGCGGAGAAAATACACTAGCTTGTGACCCTCGTGGCGCTGGCACAGAGTTTGCCCCCGCAGTCTCCGGGATGGCGGTGGGGCCGCGATGGCGATTCGCTGGAAACATTATTCCGCGGGCGACGCCTACGACGAGCTGATCACGCCCCGGGGCCATGCGCGGACGGTGGCCCGGGGTGCGGTGCGCTACCTGGGCTCGCTCAGCGATGCCGAGCTGCGCGAGCGCCGCGACGCCCCCTCGGGTGTCTCGTACATGCTCGAGAACCGGCTGGTGATGAAACGGGTGTTTCCGGAGCGTTCGAGCACTACAGCATTCTGCCTGTGGACGGTTACCCGAGCCGGCTGTTCGACACCCTGGCATCGGTATCGCCGCGCCCGGCCTGATGCAGGCCTGGGCGAAGGGCGACGTGGCGACCGCCAATGCCCCGGGCGCGGGGGTCGCGGATGACAAGGCGGTCTACGCCTTCGTGCCGGCCATGATCCGCTACTACCTGGACGAGGAGCCCATCCCGCCCAACGTGCCAACGTGGCTTTGTGCCGACGAGGCGCAGCGCGAGCACGTGATCGCCAACCTGGACAAGCTGGTCGTCAAGCCGGCCAACGAATCCGGTGGCTACGGGATGCTGATCGGCCCGGCGGCCAGCACCAGGGAGCGCCAGAGCTTCGCGCAGCTGATCAGGAAGGATCCGCGCAATTACATCGCGCAGCCGACCCTGTCCCTGCCGACCACGCCCACCCGCTGCGAAGGCCGCGTCGAGCCGCGGCACATCGACCTGCGTCCCTTCATCCTTTCGGGGGAGAGCAGCCACGTCACGCGTGTGGCCCTGAAAAAGGCTCGCTGGTGGTGAATTCGTCGCAGGGCCGTGGCAGCAAGGATACCTGGATCGTCGAAGCGGGATAGTGCTCGGTCATTGCCTGCGCGCGGCGGCTTGCATGGAAACGGTCCAGGGACGCTGAATCCGTCAATATCACATTGAAGGAGTACTGCCCATGTTGTTATCGAGTGTTGCGGAGGGCGTCTACTGGATGTCGCGGTATGTGGAGCGGGCGGAGAACACCGTGCCCCTCATTTTGGCCAACCATAACCTGCTGTTGGACATGCCGCGCGCGATGAAGCTGGGGTGGGAGCCGCTGGTCGCCATCATGGGCTGCGGGAAGGCGTTTGGAAGAGCGTTCTGGACTCCCCCTGGCCGCCTAACAAATGTACCGCCGCCAGGTCCACGTGCGGGTGTTCGGCAAGGCGGTGCTGCGATTCCTGCTCCAGGACGCAGTGTTCCCGCGCGCCTGGCGTTTGCCTGACGTCCTGCAGCACCCGGCGCGGGTGACGGCCGGGCCGTACACCGCGGCTCAGGTTGACCTGCCGGCGCCGCTCGCGCAAGCTTACTCAACTGACTGATTCGTCATTGCGAGCAGCGCGTCGCCCCGAACAAACACCCGGCGGCAACGAAGCCATCCTCAATGACCCGGGTGCCCTGGTGTCGGCGGTGGTCTCGGCGAGACGTCCGGCGTTGGCTTCCCCCCCCGGGGATGGCGTCCCGCCACAGTATCCGGCTTCGCCGCCGAAGGCGAGCCCGCCTGCAATGGCGCATCAAGATGCTACGGGGGTGCGCGATGCAGCTTGCTCGACCTGTTTCCGCTAAAATGCGGTGGTCCCGGCCGGAGTTGGGGTCGTGACAGCGCGTCTGGTGATGGATCCCGATCCGCCCGTCCTGCGCGATACGGATCTGATCAGGACCGCCGCGGACGAGATCATGCGGGGGCGCTACCGCCGCCTGCCCGTGGTGAGCGCCGAGGGCCGGTATCTCGGCATGTTCGGGGTCGACTGTCTGCTCGGTATGGTGCTGCCGAAGGCCATTCTGATGGAAGACGGCGAAAGCCTGTCCCATGTCCCCCGCGAGTCGCTCGGCGATCTGCACCGGCGTTTCCGGCGGATGGAGGACCAGCCCATCGGCGTGTGCTCGATCGAGGAGACCGTGATCGTCCACCCCGATACGCCGCTGATCCAGACCCTGTTCACACTCTACAAGCACCGCTCCAACCTGCCGGTGGTCGACGCCGAAAGCGGGCGGCTGGAGGGCCTGATCTCCTACTGGGATGTGGGTGCTGCGATTCTGGCGGCCGAGGTCTAGTGCTGACGCAGGACGCGCATACGACCGAGGTGATATTCGGCCTGGACGCGGCATGGTTTGCCGGCACCCTGTTCGTGCTGACCTACCTGCTGATCATGATCGAGCGCGTCAACCGTGCCATCGTCGCGCTGCTCGCGGCCGGGCTGATGATCCTGGGCGGGGTGCTGACCCAGGAGGCCGCCGCCGAGGGCATCGATTTCAACACCATCGGCCTGCTCACCGGCATGATGATCATCATCGCCATCACCAAGGAATCGGGCATATTCCAGTTCCTGGCCATCTGGTCGGCGAAAAAGGTCAGGGCCGATCCCTGGGGCGTGCTGGTCATGCTGGTCTTGGTCACCGCCGTGCTGTCGGCGCTGCTCGACAACGTGACCACGGTGCTGCTCATCGCGCCCGTGACACTGTTGATCACCGACGAGCTCAAGGTGACGCCCTACCCGTACCTGTTCTCGGAGATCTTCGCCTCGAATGTCGGCGGGACGGCGACCCTGATCGGCGACCCGCCCAACATCATGATCGGCTCGGCCGTGGGGCTGAGCTTCAATGATTTTCTGCTCAATCTGGGACCGGTGGTGGCGCTCATCCTGCCCGTGACCCTGCTGCCGATCTATCTCATCTGGGGGCGCCGGCTCAAGACCTCGGAGGACAACCGCCGGAGGGTGATGGACTTCGTGGAAGCCGAAGCGATCACCGACAAGCGGCTGCTGTGGCAGTCACTGGCGGTGCTCGGGGTGGTGGTGACCGGCTTCGTAATGGCCCACCAGATCGACAAGCAGCCGGCGACCATCGCGATGTCGGGTGCGGCGTTGCTGTTGCTGTTGCACAATCTGCCGCACCACATCACGGAGCAGTCGCATAAGGTCCACAGCACCTGCGGCGAGGTGGAGTGGATCACCATTTTTTTCTTCATCGGCCTGTTCGTGGTGGTCTACGGCGTCGAATCCACCGGCCTGCTGGAAATGCTGGCGCACCAGGTGCTCGATCTCACCGGGGGAGACCCGGCGGTCACGGCGGTATCCATCATCTGGGTATCGGCGATCGCCTCGGCCATCGTCGACAACATCCCCTTCGTGGCCACCATGATCCCGCTGATCGAAAACATGGGACCGACGCTCGGTGGTCCGGACCAGCTGGTGCCCCTGTGGTGGTCGCTGGCGCTGGGCTCCTGCCTCGGTGGCAACGGCAGTCTGGTGGGAGCCAGTGCCAACCTGATCGTGGCCGGTTTTGCCGAGCGCGCCGGCCAGCCTATTCGCTTCGTGCCCTTCATGCTGGTGGCTTTCCCGCTGATGCTGCTGTCCATTGTGATGAGCAGCGTCTACGTCTACTTGCGTTATCTCTGAGCCGTACCCCGGTCTGTTGGCTTTCCGGCGGCGCGGCGGTAGTTGCCGAACGGTCCCTGCAGATAGACGTCGTCACCATATTCGACGAAAGCGACGGTGGCGATGGGCTGCTCTTCGCGGCGGTACAGGTGGGTGCTGACGGGCACCAGCGCCTGCGGCGCGCCGCCGGCGCCGCGGGTATAGAGCCGGCCGTCGTTGAGCAGCACCTGGAGCGGCGGCGGTCTCTCCGCGGCGGAGTGCCAGGTCAGCGACTGGTAGCGGCCGCTGAGCCGGGCCAGCTGCTGCGGATCGATTTCCGCCCGCGGCGGACGGTGTGGCCGGCGCTCCCCGATCAGGAAATCCAGGAGGCGGGTCCGCAGCCGTTCCAGGGCGGCGGGCTCCCACGCGTTGATGATCACCACAAAGCCCAGCCCCAGCCGGTGGCTGTAGGCATAGTGGGAAAGCTGCGCGCCCGCCCCGCCGCCCTGCCCGTGGAACAGGAAGCCGCGGTGGATCGCGGGGAGATTTCCCGCACCCGCGCCGAAGGCAAGCCCCACTCGGGCCCCGAGGGGGGTGAGGGGGGTCTCCAGTCGTTCAATGGACGCTCGCGAGAGCAGCCGACCGCTGTCGCCGACGCCCCCGTTCAGCAACAGCCGCAGCAGGGCGGCGAGCTCGCGTGCGGTGGAAACAATGCCGGGCGCACCCGATGGCATGCCCGGGCCGGTGCCGTCGGCCGCGTAGGCCGGCGACGGACGCCCGGCGGGTGTCACTTCGTCCGCCAGACCGGTCTCCCGCATTCCGAGCGGGGCGAGCAGCTGGCGTTCGAGAAAGTCGGCGTACGGCTGATCGATGCTGCGCTCCAGCGCCGCGACGGCGAGTCGCCCGCCGGCGCGCGACCACGAGGGGAACAGACCGGGTGGCCAGTGGCAGCGCAGGGAGCCCGAGGCATCCGGCGCGCCGGACCTGCCGTCCGCCGACAGGTCGAGCAGACCCGCGGTGTGCTCCAACAGATGCGCGATCCGCACCGGGTGGGTGTGTTCCCAGGGGTTTTCGAGCGGGAGGTCCGGCACCAGCGCCCGCACCCGGTCATCGAGCGAGAGCTCACCGCGCTCGGCGGCCAGGAGGACCGCCAGGCCGACCAGGGTCCCGGACAGGGCCTCGACCCTGTGTGGGGTGTCGGGCGTGACCGGCTGGCGGGTGTCCCTATCGAGGTAGCCGATGCCGCCGCTCCAGAGGACCGAATCCCGCGAGACCAGCGTCAGCGCGATGCCGGGTACCCCATGGTCGCGACGAAGGGCGTTGAGGTCCCGCAGCAGATCGTCCAGGTCCGGCGCCGCGGCCGCACCGGGGCGCGCGCAGAGCGACAGGGCCAGCAGAATGAGTCGGCCGCACCAGAGTCCGTGCCTTGCGGCCAGATGTCGAGGTGTTTTCACTGAAGCGCGTTTATGCAATACGCGACCGGGTGACCGGAGACAGGCGGGCGGTGCACGCCGGTCGGCGGCACGCGCCTTCAGGCGTTGCCGGCGCCCATCACTGTCGTGCGGCGGCCGCGGGCGAAATCCAGCATGCGCTGGGTGGAGCGCAGCGCTTTTCTTCGCACCGTTTCTTCGACGCGGATTTCGTTTTCGCCGGTCTCCAGCACTCGCGCCAGATTGCGCAGCTCGTTCATGGCCATCCAGGGGCAGTGAGCGCAGGATTCGCAGGTGGCGCCGACGCCTGCCGTGGGGGCCTCGATGAAGGTCTTGTCCGGCGCGGCCTGACGCATCTTGTACAGAATGCCGCTGTCGGTCGCGACGATGAATTCGCGATTGGGCATGTCCTGCGCGGCCTTGATGATCTGGGTGGTGGACCCCACGCGGTCGGCCAGCTCGATCACGGCTTCGGGGGACTCCGGGTGCACCAGCACCGCGGCGTGGGGATGCTTTTCCATCAGCACCTTGAGCGCCTCGGCCTTGAATGCCTCGTGGACGATGCAGGCCGCCTGCCACAGCAGCATGTCGGCGCCGGTCTGTTCCTGAATGTAGCGCCCCAAGTGCCGGTCAGGCGCCCACAGGATCTTTTCCCCCCGGGCGTCCAGATGGCGTACCACGTCCACGGCGATGGAAGAGGTCACCACCCAGTGGGCGCGGGCCTTGACCTCGGCGCTGGTATTGGCGTACACGACCACCGTGCGGTCGGGGTGTGCGTCGCAGAAGGGCACAAACAGGTCCGCCGGACAGCCGAGGTCCAGTGAGCACTCCGCCTGCAGGGTCGGCATGAGCACCCGCTTTTCGGGGTTGAGGATCTTGGCGGTTTCGCCCATGAAGCGCACGCCCGCCACCACCAGGGTGGAGGCCGGGTGCTCGTTGCCGAAGCGGGCCATGTCCAGGGAGTCCGAAACATAGCCCCCCGTTTCGTCGGCCAGCTGCTGCAGATCGGCGTCGGTGTAGTAGTGCGCCACCAGCACCGCGTCCTTCTCCTTGAGCAGCCGTTTGATCTTCGCCATCAGCGCGTCGCGCTCGCCAGGCGCATAGTCGGGGCGCGGTATGCTGCCGGGCAGGGGCAGATCCATGTCACGGGTTGGGGGGATGACCGGCGCTATGCTGACCTCGCGCATGCTGAAACTCCTGTAACCTGTATCAGTTAACATGCGGTTTTGAGGCCGCATTTTCAACTCCCCCAAAGGGAGGGACGGTCGTTGGGGTGATGAATCAGGCCACGGCAGTGCAAATCTTGATGTAAGGTATGATATATGCCGCATATTGCATTGTTTATTATATAATAAAAAATTTCAGGGAAGCCGGGCGCATGTCGCGGCCTCGGGACTGGTGGAACGGCGGTCGTGCGGTGGCCGCCACCTTTCCGGCACCAGCCGGGGCAGTGTGGGTGGGAATGCTAGTACTCTTGCAATATGGCAAGAGTACTAGACCGCCCCGGGATCATGGGAGGTCACAGATGAGACGGGATGAAACCGGGTTGCGCGATGCCGAGGACGCGGCCTTGCGCCGCGTACTCGAGGGCACGGCCGCGGAAACCGGGGAGGGATTCTTTGCCGCCCTGGTGCAGAACCTGGCCCACGCCATGGGTGCCAGCGGTGCCTGGGTGACGGAGTACCTGGAGGACGCGCGGCGGCTGCGCGCCCTGGCGTTCTGGCTCGACGGGAAGCTGGTCGAGCACTACGAGTACGACATCGACGGCACACCCTGCGGGCCGGTCATCGAGCAGCGGCGCCTGCTGCACGTCGCCGACAAGGTGGTGGACCTGTTCCCGGGGGATCCCGACATGCGCGCCGTCGGCGCCGTCAGCTACCTGGGTGTGCCGTTCCTCGACGACGACGGCACGGTGCTCGGACACCTGGCTGTGCTCGACACCAAGCCGATGCCCGAGGAGCCGCGCACGATGGCGCTGTTCCGGATTTTTGCGGCGCGGGCGGCCGCGGAGCTGAGGCGCCTGCGCGCCACGGCGGCGCTGCGCGAGCGTGAGGAGCAGCTCAGCCGCCTGGTCGAAGGCGCCATGGACGCCATCGTGGAGCTCGATCAGGCGCTCAACGTGCGTCGCTTGAACCCGGCGGCGGGGCGCATGTTCGGCCGGCCCGACGCCGCCGGCGCCCCCTTCGCTCATCTGCTGCAGCAGGAGAGCCGGGTGCGACTGACGCAGCTCGTCGCCGACCTGGATGCGAGCCCGCCCGGCCGGCAGTCGCTGTGGATCTCGGGCGGCCTCGAGGCCCGACGCACCGACGGCCGCCGCTTCCGCGTCGAGGCGACGCTGTCGCGCTTCGAGGCCCGGCGCCGTGTTTTCTATGTTTTGATTCTGCGGGATGTCGAGGAGCGTCTCGCCGCCGAGCGCCGGATCCAGTCCCTGAGCCAGGAGGCCAGCTATCTGCGCGAAGAGCTTCGGGCGCTGCACAATTGCGATGACATCATGGGTCGAAGCGAAGCCCTGACCCGCGTGCTGGCCGAGGTGCAGCAGGTCGCGGCCACCGACAGCACCGTTCTCGTCATGGGCGAAACCGGGACGGGAAAGGAGCTGATCGCCCGCGCCCTGCACAACGCCAGCGGTCGCCGGGAACGGACGCTGGTGACGCTCAACTGTGCCGCGATTCCGCGTGAGCTGATCGAATCGGAGCTGTTTGGGCACGAGAAGGGTGCCTTCACCGGCGCCACGCAGAAGCGCCCCGGACGCTTTGCGCTCGCCGACCGCGCCACCCTGTTTCTCGACGAAGTGGGCGAGCTGCCCCTGGATCTCCAGGCCAAGCTGCTGCGGGTATTGCAGGAAGGCGAATTCGAGCCGCTTGGCAGCCATCGCACGCAGCGGGTCGATGTGCGAATCGTCGCCGCCACCAACAGGGACCTGGAAGCGGCGGTCGCAGCGGGGGAGTTCCGGGAAGATCTTTTCTACCGGCTGAACGTGTTCCCGATCCGGGTGCCGCCGCTGCGCGAGCGCGGCGACGACGTCGTCCTGCTGGCGCGCGCGTTCCTGGAGCGTTTCGCCAAGCGCATGGGCAAACCCTTCGAGCCGCTGTCGCCGGACTGCATCGAGCGCCTCATGGGCTACCACTGGCCGGGCAATGTTCGTGAGCTCGAGAACGTTATCGAGCGCGCCGCCATCCTCTCCCGGGACGGCAGGCTCGATCTGGCGCGGGCCCTGCCCGAAGCGGCCCCGATGTCCAGGACGACGCCCGTTCCAGCGTCGGGGGTGGGCACCGTCCGCACGGCTGCGGAAATGCAGGCCCTGGAGCGGGACAACCTGCTCCGCGCCCTGGAGGCCTGTAACTGGAAGGTTTCGGGCTCGAGGGGTGCCGCCCGCATGCTGGGGATGAAGCCCACCACCCTCAGCTCGCGGCTCAAGGCCATGGGCATCGAAAGGCCCCGCTGAGGCGGCTGCCGGGCATCCCGGCTACCCGCCGTCCGGGGCTGGGCGGCGTGCAGAGTCCGACCGCCCGCCGCCGCAATTCCCGGGTATCGCCCCGCTGAGTCGCGCGCGTCGGGTCGGGGCGCGCGCCAGACCTTCCCGCAACACCAGAGCTTCCAACAACAAAGGCGCCGCCGGCGGGCCGGTCGCGGCCGGCCAGGCCGTCACTTCGCCCGGCATTCTCCCCACGCAAAAGGACCCGCGCCCGGGCTCAAGGTCGTTTTACAGTGCCTGGGACAGGGTCTTTCTCTCGCTTTCTTTACGAAATTTCGGGGATTTTTCATAACGAAAGTTCGTTATTTGCGGATTTCTGAGTTCATTTAATTTCTCGAAAGAGAATATAATAATATGATATAAAATAACTTTATATGAATGGCACGTATGCTGCTCTGGATCGCTCGGGGCGCTCAATGGCGACCCAGGGCCACGAGCGAGGGTGCAAGCGCTCTGCGGCAAAGACTCTGGAACCTTTCGCCGGGTCCCGAGCGTCTCTAATCCCACGGTGGCCACCGTCCAACCAGAACGTGATGCGAGGAGCAGAACCATGGCAACAACCTGTCCCATCGGCTTTGACACCGAGCGGCTGCGCGATCAGGTCCGCGCCACCTATGACCGGGTGGCGCTGGAGCCCGACGGCAAGTTCCATTTTCACCGGGGCGTCGAGTACGCCCACCGGTACCTGGGCTACGACCTGGAGAGCCTGCAGGCGCTTCCTGCGACCTGTACCGCGCGCTTTGCCGGCGTCGGCAACCCGCACCGGGTCGGACCCATCTGGCCGGGCGAGTGCGTGCTCGATCACGCCTGCGGCGCCGGCACCGACCTGCTGATCGCGGCGCACCAGGTTGGCCCCGGCGGGAAGGCCATCGGCGTGGACATGACCCCCGGCATGCGGGCCTGCGCCGTCGAGGCGGCCCGGGAGGCGGGGCTGGCACCCATCGTGGATATCCGCGCCGGACTGTTCGAGGACCTGCCCGTCGAGGCTGCCAGCGTCGACGTGGTGATTTCCAACGGCGTGGTCAACCTGTCGCCCGAAAAGCTTCAGGTGTTTCGGGAGATTCATCGCGTGCTGAAGCCCGGCGGCCGGCTGTACCTGGCCGACGCGGTGGTGGAGCGCGAGCTGAGCATGGAGGCGCGCAGCAATCCGGACCTGTGGGCCGCGTGCATTGCCGGCGCTCTGGTGAAATACGAGTTCGAGATGCTGGCCAGGGCCGCGGGCCTGATTGACGCTCGCACCACTGAGCACTTCGATTGCTTCCGTGACACCTCGGCCGAGGCCAAGGTCGCCGGGGATCTGAAGGTCCACGGCGTGAACTTTTTTGCACGCAAACCCGAAAACGCGGGCTGAGCCCCGTCCACCAGACAAGAGGAGTCCAACCATGAAACGCACCCTGATACTCATTTACGGCGTGGCCTGCTACGCCCTGTTCTTCGCCACCTTCGTCTACGCGGTCGGTTTCGTCGGCGATCTGTGGGTTCCGCGAGCCATCGACGGTGCCCCCCGGCTGCCGCTCGGCACGGCGCTGCTGATCGATGTCCTGCTGTTGAGCGCGTTCGCTCTCCAGCACAGCATCATGGCGCGCCCGGCGTTCAAAGAGCGCTGGACGCGCATCGTGCCCCCGGCGGCCGAGCGCAGCACCTATGTGCTGTTCTCAAGCCTGACGCTGATTGCGCTGTTCCATTTCTGGGAGCCGCTGGGCGGGGTCGTCTGGCACATCGACGACCCGGTGGGTCGCATCATTGCCTATGGCATGTTCGGCTTCGGCTGGGGCCTGGTGCTGGTGACGACTTTCCTGATCAACCACTTCGACCTGTTCGGCTTGCGGCACGTGTGGCTGCAGTTCCGCGGCGTCCCGTATACGCCGGTGCGCTTTGCGACGCCGGGGCCTTACCGGAGCGTTCGCCACCCCATGTACGTGGGCTGGATGTTTGCCTTCTGGGCGACGCCGACCATGACGGTCACGCACCTGCTGTTCGCGGTCGTCACCACGGCCTACATCCTGGTCGCGATCCGACTGGAAGAGCGGGACCTCGCAGACACCCTGCCCGAGTACCGCCGTTATCGGGAGCGGGTTCCCATGCTGATCCCGCGGCTGAGCGAGCGGCGACGCTGGAGCGAGGAATCGGCCTGAGCAGCGTCTTTGACCGGAGCCGGGACTCTTTGCCCTGCGGGGAGAGGGTTCCCGGCTCATACCCGGTTGAAAATTTCGGCTAATGCCAGTGTTTCGTCTCTGCGAGCGATTCAATCTTCAGCCGCAAGCCCGAAGGCCGTGGCGGGTGGTAATCTCGCAACTCGCCGTCAGTCCCTGGAGACCGGCTGGTACTGCGTCCCGCAATGAACGGACAGATGCGTTGAGCATGTAACCGCGAAGGCGCGTGAGGGCGCGCCGAGCGAGCAGGTAGAAGATTGCGGTCACGCGGCCAGCTGCACTTGCGGCTGCAAATGCGCTTGGGCGGTGTTCGCCTCTATTGCCTTTGTGCGCCTTCGCGCGCCTTGGCGGTAAAAGAAAATAGTCCCCGGCTCGGAACCCGCGGAAAAGGATCGTTTCACTCATTCGCTTGTCCAACCCTGCTGTGTCGCGCCGAGTTGCTGGCGACGCCAAATGCAGTGACAATGCACTGCAAGATTTCCCAGGGATCCAGCTCCGTGATCAAACGCCTCATTCTTGTCGTGCTGCTGCTGGTGGTCGTGTTCGGCGGCATTTTCGGCTGGAAATATTTTGTCGCGCAGAAAATGGCCGCCTCGATGGCGGCGCCGCCCCCGCCGGCGACCATTGCTTCGGCCGAGGTGCGGGTGGAGACCTGGCAGCCCTACCTCTATTCGGTCGGCAGCGTGGCCGCGATCCAGGGTGTCTTCGTCACCACCGAGGTGCCCGGTCAGGTCAAGGAGATCCTGTTCGAGTCCGGTCACCAGGTGGAGGCGGGCGACATCATCCTGCAGCTCGACGACAGTGTCGACGAGGCCGACCTCGAAGGGCTCATCGCTCAGCGTAATCTGGCGCGGCTGCAGTTCGAGCGCGCCCGCAAGCTGGTCAAGGAGCGCTCCGTCTCGCAGTCGGAATACGATCAGTCGCGCGCCCAGCTCGAGAGCGCCGAGGCTACTGTGGCGTCCAAGCGCGCGCTGATCGCCAAGAAGAAGATACGGGCGCCGTTCAGCGGCAGGCTCGGCATCCGCCAGGTGGACGTCGGGGAATACCTCTCGCCGGGCACCAACATCGTGCCCCTGCAGGCGCTCGATCCGGTCTATGTCGACTATACCCTGCCCGAGCGCCACTTCGAGCAGCTCCACGACGGCCAGCCGGTGCGCGTGGAGGTGCAGGCCTACCCCGGGCGGGTGTTCGAAGGCAGCATCAGCGCCATCAACCCGGGCATCGACCCGGGTACCCGCAGCGTGCGGCTGCGCGCCACGCTGGACAATCCCGAGGAGCTGCTGCGGCCCGGCATGTTCGCCGAGGTGCGCACCGTGCTGCCGGCGCGCGATGATGTGCTGACCGTGCCGCGCACCGTCATCACCTACAACCCCTACGGCGAGTCTGTGTTCGTCATCCTGGAAAAGGACGGGGGGCACGTGGTGCAGCGGCGCCAGGTGGAGACCGGCGAGGTGCGCGACGGCCGGGTCGAAATCGTCGAAGGCCTCGAGGTCGGTGAGCAGGTGGTGTCGGCCGGGCAGGTGAAGCTGCGCAACGATCAGGCGGTGGTGATCGATGACTCGGTGGAGCTCGACGGCAAGGTCACCGGCGGATGAAGTTCACCGATCTGTTCGTCCGGCGCCCGGTGCTGGCCACCGTCGTCAGCCTGTTGATCCTGCTGGTGGGGCTGCGCTCGATCACCGAGCTCGAGGTGCGCCAGTACCCGGAAACCCGAGACACCGTGGTGACCATCACCACGTCCTACCCGGGCGCGAACAGCGAGCTGGTCAAGGGCTTCATCACCACCCCGCTGCAGCAGGCGGTCGCCGAAGCCAACGGCATCGATTACCTGTTCTCGCGCTCCACGCAGGGCCTGTCGACCATCGAAGCCCACATGGAGCTCAACTACGACCCCAACGCCGCGGTGGCGGAAATCCAGGCCAAGGTCGCCAGCCAGCGCAACGTGCTGCCCGAGCAGTCCGACGACCCGGTGATCGACGCGACCACCGGGGATCAGACCGCCCTCATGTACATGGCGTTCTACAGCGACAGCATGCAGCCTTCGCAGATCACCGACTATCTGCTGCGGGTGGTGCAGCCGCAGCTTCAGGCGGTGCCCGGAGTCGCCAAGGCGGAGCTTATCGGCAATAAGGTGTTCGCCATGCGCATCTGGCTGAACCCGGAGCGCATGGCGGCGCTGGGGGTCACGGCCCAGGACGTGCGCGAGGTGCTGCGTGCCAACAATTATCTGGCCGGGGTGGGGCAGACCAAGGGCGCCTATACCGCCATCAACCTCACCGCCACCACCGACCTCGCCAACCCCGTCGATTTCCGCCGCCTGGTGGTGCGCGCCAGCAACGGCACCCTGGTGCGCCTGGAAGATGTCGCCGCGATCGAGCTGGGCGCCGAGGACTACGACTCTACCAGCTGGTACAAGGGCAAGCCGGCGATCTTCATCGGCGTGGAGCAAGCGCCGGGCGCCAATCCGCTCACTGTGGCCCAGCGGGTGCGCGACCTGATGCCGGAGCTGCGCCGCCAGCTCCCCGAAGGGCTTGAGGGCCATATTCCTTACGACGCCAGCGTGTTCATCGAGGACTCCATCAACGAGGTGTTCAAGACCCTGCTGGAGGCCGTGGCGATCGTGCTGGTGGTCATCTACCTGTCGCTCGGCTCCATGCGCGCCGCGGTGGTGCCGGCGGTGGCGGTGCCCCTGTCGCTGGTCGGCGGTGCCTTCCTGATGCTGCTGATGGGGTTTTCCGTGAACCTGCTCACCCTGCTCGCCATGGTGCTGGCGATCGGTCTGGTGGTGGATGACGCCATCATCGTGGTCGAGAACGTGCACCGACACGTCGAGCAGGGCGAGTCGCGCTTCGACGCGGCCCTGGCCGGCGCGCGCGAGCTGGCGCTGCCCATCATCGCCATGACCACCACCCTGGTGGCGGTGTACGCGCCCATTGGCTTCATGGGCGGGCTGGTAGGGACGCTGTTCACCGAGTTTGCCTTCGCCCTGGCCGGCGCGGTGCTGATCTCCGGCATCGTGGCGCTGACGCTCTCACCCATGCTGTCTTCGAAAGTGCTCAAGCCCTACGGCAAACAGGGCCGCTTCGAGTACTGGGTCGAGCACTGGTTCGGGCGGCTGGCCGCGCGCTACCAGAGCTTCCTCCACGGGGCGCTGGAGTACCTTCCGGTGACCATGGTGTTCGCGGTCACGGTGCTGGTATCGATCTTCTTCATGTTCGTCACCAGCAAGAACGAGCTGGCGCCGGTGGAGGACCAGAGCATCCTGTTCTTCCAGGCCACGGCGCCGCAGACCGCCACCATCGAGTACAACGAGGCCTACACCCGTCAGATCGTGGAGGCCTTCGAAAGCGTCCCCGAGTACCATGAGAGCTTCTTCCTGCTGGGGCGCGGGGAGCCCACCACCACCTTCGGCGGCTTCAAGATGCGCCCGCCCTCGCAGCGGCCGCGCTCGCAGATGCAGGTGCAGCCGGAGGTGCAGCAGAAGCTGCAGAAGATCGCCGGCTTTCAGATCGCGGTGTTCCCGCGACCGAGTCTGCCCGGTTCCGGCGGTGGCGTCCCGGTGCAGTTCGTCATCAAGAGCGAGGGCGGCTACGAGGAGCTCGACCGGATCGCCGACGAGCTTCTCGGCCGTGCCATGGGCAGCGGCCGCTTCATGTTCCTGATGAAGGAGCTGCAGTACTCGCGTCCGCGCACCACCATCGTGATCGACCGCGACCGGGCCGGCGATCTGGGCATCAGCATGGCGGACATCGGTCAGAACCTGGCCACGCTGCTGGGCGGCAACGACGTCAACCGCTTCAGCCTGGAGGGGCGCAGCTACAAGGTCATCCCGCAGGTCGAGCGCAGCTTCCGCCTGAGCCCGGACATGCTCGGGGACTACTACATCCGCCCCGCCACCGGGGAGCTGATCAATCTGGCTTCGGGCGGCTCTGCCACCGACCTGGCGCGCGAAGCGGGCGCCGCGCCGCTGGTCCCGCTGGACGCCTTCATTCACCTGGAGGAGACCGTCGAGCCCAACCAGCGCACCCAGTTCCAGCAGCTCAATTCGCTCACCGTGCAGGGCGTGATGACACCGCAGGTGCCGCTCGGCGACGCGCTGGAATACCTGGAGGGTGTGGCACGCGAGACCTTTCCGCGCGGTTTCAGCTGGGACTATGCCGGGGGCTCGCGCCAGTACGCCCAGCAGGGCAGCGCGCTGATCATCACCTTCTTCCTGTCGCTGATGGTCATCTACCTGGTGCTCGCCGCGCAGTTCGAGAGCTGGCGTGATCCGGTGATCATCCTGGTGTCGGTGCCCATGTCCATCGCCGGGGCGCTGGCATTCATCACCCTGGGTTTCGCTACCCTCAACATCTACACTAAAGTGGGTTTGATCACGCTGATCGGGCTGATTGCCAAGAACGGCATCCTGATCGTGGAGTTCGCCAATCAGCTGCAGATTCGCGAGCAGCTGAGCAAGCGCCAGGCCGTGGAGCGCGCGGCCGCCATCCGCCTGCGGCCGATCCTGATGACAACCCTGTCCATGATCCTGGCCATGGTGCCGCTGCTCACGGCGACGGGGCCCGGCGCCGTGAGCCGCTTTCACATCGGTCTGACCATTGCCACTGGACTGGGCATCGGTACGCTGTTTACCCTGTTCGTGGTGCCCGCGGTGTATCTGCTGCTGGCGCGCGAGCACCAGGGCGACCCTCACGCGCGGCGTGACCACGCAGGAGCGGGGAATGACCACCCTGTGGGGGCGGAGCCTGTCCGGGAATAGCCGCGAAAGCCGGCAGGTTGCCAGGATGACGGCTCCGCCTGCGCGCGGCCGGTCGATGACGGCCCGACGGCAGGCACCTCCCGTCGCCTGCAGCCGGCACA
The DNA here is from genome assembly GCA_050118435.1 of Gammaproteobacteria bacterium. GTDB lineage: Bacteria > Pseudomonadota > Gammaproteobacteria > DSM-19610 > DSM-19610 > Thiogranum. Next base: position 25,105 of record JASFKW010000004.1, read on the forward strand.
GCGAGGGGCACCCCGGGCAACGGTAATTCGACAGTCGTCGGCCAACAGCTTTTCATGCAGACGAGCCAACAGCAAGCTGCCCCAGCGGGCCTGGACCTCGGCAGTCCCCGACGACCTGCCGGCCGACTGATCCGGTGGCTGCTGGCGGGACTTTTCGCCCTGGCCGCCGCGGCCCTCCTGTTCCAGTGGCTCGGTCCGGCCGGCGGCGGTGGGGTCCGTTATCGCACCGTCGAGGCGCAGCACGGCGACCTTACGGTTACGGTCACCGCGACCGGCTCGGTGCAGCCCACCAACGTGGTGGACATCTCCAGCGAGCTCTCGGGCATCATCCGCACCGTGCAGGTGGACTACAACGACCGGGTCGAGGTTGGCCAGGTGCTCGCCGAGCTCGACACCGACAAGCTCGAGGCTGAGGTGGCGCACTCGCGCGCCACGCTGCTGGCGCGCAAGGCGGACGTCGAGGAGGCCGAGGCGCGGGTGGCGGAAAAGCAAAGCGAGTACGAGCGCATCAGGCGCCTGCAGGCGAAGAATTTCTCCTCGCAGGCCGACCTGGACACGGCGAGGGCGGCCTACCAGACCGCTCTGGCGGCGCTGGCCAGCGCCCGCGCCGAGGTTGAGGTCGCCGAGGCCAATCTGGACGTCGACGAGACCAATCTCAGAAAGGCCTGCATCTGCTCGCCCATCGACGGTATCGTGCTCAGCCGCCAGGTGGAGCCGGGTCAGACCGTGGCCTCGTCGCTGCAGGCGCCAGTGCTGTTCACCCTGGCCGAGGATCTGACTCAGATGGAGCTGGAAGTGGATATCGACGAGGCGGACATCGGGAAGGTGCGGGATGGGCAGCAGGCGAGCTTCACGGTGGAGGCCTTTCCCGCGCGGGAGCTCCCGGCCACCATCACCGAGCTGCGCTACGCTCCGGAAACGGTGGACGGCGTGGTCACCTACAAGGCGGTGCTGGCGATCGACAATTCAGACATGCTCCTGCGTCCGGGCATGACCGCCACCGCCGAGATCACCGTGGCGCACATCGAGGACGCGCTGCTGGTGCCCAACGCAGCGTTGCGTTTCGCACCGCCCGGGCAGGAAAGCGCGCCCGAGCCCGGCGGCATTCTAAGAAAGATCTTCCCGCACCGTCCGCAGCGACCCCGCAGCCGCGCACCGGCCGCGGGCGAGCACGGCGAGCGGCTGCTGTGGCTGCTGAGCGATGGCGAGCCGCACGCGGTCACGGTGACCCCGGGCGAGAGCGACGGCGAGATGACGCGGATACTCGCAGGCGGCGTGGAAGCCGGTGACGCGGTGATCGTCGACGCCGTGGCGCCGCGCAACTGAGCGCGTGCGGTCCGATCCGCCACCTGCATCGCCCCCGCTCATTGAGCTTCGCGCCGTGCGCCGGGTGTACGGAACGGGACAGGCGGCGGTGGCGGCCCTCGACGGGGTGGACATGCGGATCGACAGCGGTGAATCCGTCGCCATCATGGGGCCCAGCGGCTCGGGCAAGTCGACCGCCATGAACATCCTCGGCTGCCTGGATACCCCGACCGGGGGACAGTATCTGTTTCGGGGCGTGGACGTGGGCACGCTCGATCGTGACCAGCGCGCCCTGCTGCGGCGCAACTATCTCGGATTCGTGTTCCAGGGCTACAACCTGCTGGCACGCAACTCGGCGGTGGAGAACGTCGAGCTGCCGCTGGTCTACCGCGGCGTGCCGGCCGCACAGCGACGCCGCCAGGCGCTCACGGCGCTCGAACGGGTGGGGCTGGCGGACTGGGCCGGCCATCGGCCCTCGGAGCTTTCCGGCGGCCAGCAGCAGCGAGTGGCCATCGCCCGTGCCATGGTGACCGGGCCCGCGGTGCTGCTCGCCGACGAGCCGACCGGCAACCTGGACATGGCGCGCAGCCACGAGATCATGCAACTAATATCCGCGCTGAACCGAGAGGAGGGCATTACCCTGATCATGGTGACGCACGAGCCCGACATGGCGGCCTATGCGCGGCGCATGCTGCATTTTCTGGACGGGCGCATCCAGTCCGACGCGTCTGAAGAGGGGACGGAGCGGTGTTCCGCGAGACCCTGAAGCTCGCCCTGCGGGCGATTTTCGCCAATCCGCTGAGATCCTTTCTCACCGTCCTCGGCGTGGTCATCGGCGTCGGCGCCGTGATCGCCATGGTCACCATCGGCAGCGGTACCACCGCGCAGGTCACCGCCGAGATCGCCAAGCTCGGCACCAATCTGCTGGTGCTGAGGCCGGGTCAGGCTCGCCGTGGTCCCGGGGGAGCCCGGGACACCGCCCAGGCTTTCGACAGCAAAGACGTGGTGGCGCTGGAGGGGATCGACGGCATCCGCACCGTGGCCCCGACCGCCCAGGAGAACGCCAAGGCAATCTACGGGAATGCCAATTGGACCACCGGCGTGATCGGCACCGACAACCGCTATCTGAGCGTGCGTGACTGGCGGATCGCCGCGGGCAGGGCGTTCCACGACGGCGAGCTGCGCGCCGGCCGCATGAGCTGCATTATCGGTGCGACAGTGCGCCGCGAGCTGTTCGGCAGCAGCGATCCCCTCGGCGCGGCGATCCGCCTGGACAAGCTGTCCTGCAGGGTCATCGGCGGGCTCGCCGACAAGGGCGTGTCCACCTTCGGCATGGACCAGGACGACCTGGTCCTGATCCCGCTGCGGGCCCTGCAGCGGCGTATGGCCGGCGATCAGGACGTGACCGCGATCTACGTCGCGGTGCGGGAGGGCTATGGGACCGAGAAGGTTCAACGCGACATCGAGCTGCTGATGCGCGAGCGACGCCAGATCTCGCCCGGCGAGGAGGACGATTTCAACGTACTGGATATGAAGGAGATTACTTCCATGCTGACCGGCATCACGGGCGTGCTGACCGGTCTGCTGGGCGCGGTGGCGGCGGTCAGCCTGCTGGTGGGCGGCATTGGCATCATGAACATCATGCTGGTGTCGGTCACCGAGCGCATCCGAGAGATCGGCATCCGGCTTGCGGTGGGCGCTCTGGAGCGGCAGGTGTTGATGCAGTTTCTGATCGAAGCCACGGTGCTGTCGCTGTTCGGAGGAGTGATCGGCATCCTGCTGGGGCTGGGCTTCGCGGCGGCGGCAACGCACTATCTCAAGGTGCCCTTCGTGCTGGACCCCGGCATCGTGGTGCTGGCCTTCCTGTTCTCCGCCGCCGTGGGCGTGGTGTTCGGCTACTTCCCGGCCCGGCGCGCGGCCCGGCTCGATCCCATCGAGGCGCTGCGTCATGAATAACCGCACTGCCATTTCCGGACGGGGGCGCGGGGAGGCCGCCCGCCAGGCGCGACGCTTCGGGCTGGCGCTGCTGGTGCTCCTGACCCTGACGGGCTGCGTGCCGCCGCTGGCGGATTCCGACGCGGCGCTCGCGCTCGAAGACATTGTCGCCGGACGCGGCGCCAGCCGGCTGAAGGCGACCACGCCGGAGCCGGTCCGCCGGGCGGTCAGGTATGGCGTCTCCGAGCGCGACCGCCGCGCCGACCTGTACCTGCCGGGGGAGCGCGTGCGCGCCGGCATCGTGCTGGTGCCGGGCGTGGTGGCTGCGGGCAAGGACGACGTCCGCCTGGTGGCTCTGGCCCGCACCCTGGCGCGCCTGCAGTTCGCCGTGCTGGTGCCGGACCTGGGCGGATTGCGCGAATACCGCGTCAGGGCGGCCAACGTGCGCGCCGTCGCCGATGCCTTCCGTTACCTGACATCGCGCCGCGCGCTGGTGCCCGAGGGGCGCGCCGGGATCGCCGGCTTCAGCTACGGAGCCGGTCCGGTGCTGCTGGCCGCGCTGGAACCCGACGTGCGCGAGCAGGTGCACTTCGTGGTGACGCTCGGCGGTTATTACGACGTGGAGAATGTCATTACCTACTTCACCACCGGCTACTACCGCGAACAGCCGGGCGGGCCCTGGCGTTACCGCCGACCCACCCCCTACATCAAATGGGTGTTCACGCTCTCCAATGCCGACCTGCTCGAGCATTCGGAGGACCGCGACCTGCTGCGCGAGCTGGCCGACGAGGTCCGCAACGGCCGCGCGCCCGGACCGCAGGATGCCATACTCCATCAGCTGCACCCGGGCGGCCGCGCGCTCTATGCGCTGTTGACCAATACCGATCCGGAGAGGGTGGCGGAGCTTGTCGAACGGCTGCCGGAATCCATCCGCACAGAGCTCCGGGGCATCGATCCCGCCACCCGCGACCTGTCGAAATTGCGCGCCCACGCCATCGTAATCCACGGCCGCAGCGACACCATGATCCCCTACAGCGAAAGCCTGGCCCTGGCGCGGGTGCTTCCGCCGGAGCAGGTGCAGTTGTTTCTGATTGAAGGCTTCGCCCACGTGGACGTGGAACCCGAGCCGAGCGACATTCCTCAGTTTCTGAGCGCCATGGAGGCGCTGCTCGCGCAGCGGGTCGCGGGGGAGCACTAGCCGCGCGGACGATACGCCTTGTCCGACTGGCGCAGTCGGAGTGAGCCTGCAGGCAACGGGTCAAAGAGGTCATGCTGACCTGAAGCGGCATCCGGCGTGCATCGTCATCGGGACCTGCGGGCCTTTGCGGGCAACGCAGACCGGTGCTGCCTCAATCCTGCGGCGCGTTCTGGCCGTTGCGGAACGCCGCGGCGTTGATGCCCAGCGATCTCAGCTTCATGTGGATGGCGCGCGGCGTCACCTGCATGCGACGGGCGACCGCACTCACATTCCCCTGGTACTGCTTGAGCGCCTCAACGATCACCTTGGCCTCGGCCTCGCGAGCCGCGCGCCGCCGCAGGACCTTCAGACTCGCCCCGACGTCGGCTGGCGCCTGCCCGGAAACTTCGATGTCGGCAATGAGCGGTCCGCTGGCAAACAGAAAGGCGCGCTCGAAAAAACCGCGATGGACGTTGTACGCATCGGTAAACGCGCCTTTCTCGTGTCCAAACAGCGTACTTTCGATCAGATTTTCCGGGATCGCGCCACAATTGACTGCAAGCAGCCCACAGTCGGTGCGCTCACCGAGTGCGTGGACGGCCCGCGCGATGACCTCCTTGCCCACGCCGGTTTCGCCGGTCACCAGCACGGTTTTTCCGTAGCCGAAGTTGCGCGCGGCGCTGCCGCCAAACACACTGGCCGTCATACGGCAAAGCTCCGGCGCTTCTTTGACTGCCTCACTGGAGGGACACCTGCGATTGACCACCTGTATGGAGCCCGGTGGGGCGGAGGAACGGGCGAATTTGCCACCGATGTGGTTTTTGAGATCAATGATCAGATCCGCGTGTTGATCGGCATCGATCGGGCCGGTGAGACCGAGACTGGCTCGCGCCTTTTCTTCGGGACAATGACTCGCGGCCAGGCCGAGATGCTCGATGTAGCTGCAGGTCCCTCCCTGACCGCCAAAACGTTGCTCCGCGACCTTGACGCTCTGGGCGCAATCGCTCGATGACAGGGGAGTCGGTTAAGCACTGGCGTGTCTGTCTGCCCGGGCCACTTACCGAAGACACGCCCCCAATCAGGCGCACGCCGGATGGCGGCGAGGACGGCCTTGCGGCCCGGCGGCACCGGCGTCGCCGCTGCCGTTCAGTGCGCCAGCGGCGTCAGGCGGGCTGTGCCACTGCCGCAGCCCGTGGCTCTCCCGCAGCGATTCGTTGCAGCCGCAGCGAATTGCCCACCACCAGCAGCGAGCTCAGCGACATGCCAATCGCGGCCAGCCAGGGCGGCACCAGGCCGAGGGCGGCGGCGGGCACAGCGCCGAGATTGTAGAGTGCCGCCCAGGCGAGGTTCTGTGCGATGATCGCCCGGGTTCGCCGGGCGAAGGCCCGGACGCTGGCCAGCGCACCGATGTCGCGGCCGAGGATGATCAAATCGCTGCTGCCCTGGGCCAGCTCGGTGGCCCCGGCAAAGGACACCGATACGTCGGCCACGCTGAGCGTGCCCGCGTCGTTGATGCCATCGCCGACCATCAGCACGCGCCGGCCCCGGCGCTGCGCCTGTTTCACCCATTGCATCTTGGCTTCGGGTCGCAGCCGGCCGATGGCCGTCTGAATGCCCAGCTCACCTGCCAGCCGTGCCACGACCTTGGGATCGTCGCCGCTGAGGATGGCGAAGCTGCGCACGCCCTGGTATTGCAGATCGCGCAGTAGCCCCGCGACGCCGGGGCGCAGGGGATCGTCAAAGGCGAGCAGCGCCTGAACCTCCCTGTCGTTGGCCAGAACGACGGCCGTTTCGCCGTCCTCCTGCCAGCGGGCGAGGCGTGCGGCCTGGGTGGCGGACAATCCCCCCGGCGGTGCGGCAAAGTCGGGATGACCCAGGCGCCAGCGCTCGCCGGCGATGGTGCCGCTCACGCCGGCGCCGGGCGCGTTGCGCGAGTCGGAAACCGCGGGCAACGGGTCACCTTGGACACGCCCGCGCAGGGCGCGGGCGATCGGGTGCTCGGAATGCTGCTCCAGCGCGGCGGCGATGGCCAGGGCACGGTCGGCGTCGAGACCGCCGCTGGCCCCGAGCCGGGCGAGCCGCAGGGCACCCTCAGTCAGGGTGCCGGTCTTGTCGAACACCACCGTGTCAGCGCCGGCAAGCCGCTCGAAGGCCGACATGCGCAACGGCAGCGCGCCGCGGCCGACCGCGCCGCCGGAGGCGATGGCCAGGGCCACCGGTGTGGCCAGCGCCAGCGCGCAGGGGCAGGTGACGATCAGCACCGCGATGGTGTGCGCCGCGGCCTGCGCCGGCGCGAGCCAGCTCCACACCACGGCCGTCGCCCCGGCGATGGCGATCACCGCCGGCACGAACCAGAAAGCGACGCGGTCGGCGAGCTCGGCGGCAGCGGGGCGTTCGCGCAGGCCCTGCTGCAGGAGGCGCTGCATGTTACTGATGGTCGACTCGCTGCTGCGGTGCGTGACCTCGATGACAACGGGCTGGTCGACGTTGCGTGATCCGGCAATGACTCTGTCGCCCGTGGTGTGAGCGACGGGCAGGGATTCACCGGTCACCACCGACTCGTCGAAGCTGCTGGAGCCCTGCACCAGGGTCCCGTCGACGGCAAGCAGCTCACCGGGAATGACCCGCACCCGGTCGCCGGGGCCGACTTCGGTCAGAGGCACGCGCTTCTCCACGCCGTCCGCCGACAGTCGTGTCGCGGTGCGCGGTGCAATGCGGGCCAGCCGGTCGAGCGCGCGCGCCGCGGCGAGCCGCCCCTTCAGCTCGAAACGCCGTGCCAGCAGCACGAAGAACACCAGCATGGCGATGGAGTCGAAGTACACGTCGCCGCGCTGCAGCAGGGTGGCGCTGAGGCTGCCCACTAGGGCGATGCTCAGGCCGAGCGCGATGGGCACGTCCATGCCCAGGCGCCTGCGCCGCAGGTCATTCCAGGCCCCGACGAAGAATTCCTGGCCCGGGTACGCCAGGATGGCGGCGACGGCCAGCAGTGTGGTCCAGCGCCCGATGACCATCCACAGGGGCAGACTGCCGTCGGCCTCGGGCTGGCCCATTGTGTAGCTCGCCAGCGAAAACTGCATCACCGGCATGGCGAGAAGGCCGGCGAACAGCAGGCGCTCACCGCTGCGGCGATGTTGCAGGCGCTGAACTTCTTCCCGATGCGCGGGGTCGTAGGGCTGGGCGCGGTAGCCGATGTCGGCGATCGCCTCGAGGATAGCGCTCAGGTGGGTGATCGAGTCGTCCCAGCGTACCCAGGCCTGCTCGCTGCTATAGTCCATGCGCACCTCACGCACGCCGGGCAGGCGCCGCAGGTGCTGCTCGTTCAGCCACACGCACGCCGGGCAGCGGATGTTCTCCAGAATGAGGGCCGCCTCGCGCTCCTTGCCGCTGCCGCGCACGAAGCCCGCCTGCACGTCGGGATGGTCGTAGACCGCCAGCGTCTGAAGCTGCTCAGGCAGCAGGGCCTCGGGACGGTCGGCGGGTGCGCTGCGATGGCGGTAGTAGTCGTGCAGGCCGGCGGCCAGAATCGTCTGGCACACCGCCTGGCAGCCATAGCAGCAGAACCGGCGCTGCCGGCCGCTGACCCTGAGCTGCAGGTCGAGCCCGTCGGGGACCGGCAGGCCGCAGTGGAAGCAGGCGGCGTGCCCGGTACCGGTCACTGCGCCTCGTCAGCGCCGGGGTAGACCGCCAGCGCAGCGTAGTACTCGGCGAGCGCTTCGACCTCGGCATCCGTGAGCGCCACGCTGATGTAGCGCATCACGCCGTACACGTCATTGGCGCGCTCCCCATCCTTGTAGGCGTACATCGTTTCGATCAGATAATCGAGCTCCTGGCCGGCCAGCGCGGGCACGCCGATGCGGCTACCCTCGCCGCTGGTGCCGTGGCAGGCGGCGCAGGCCGGTATCAGCCGCTGGCCGTCACCGCGGGACACCAGCTCCTGCACTTCCGTGGCCGCGGCGGGTGTCGCTTGCAGGACCGGCCCGGGAAGACCGCTGTACCAGGCGGCCAGGTTGGCCAGGTCCTGGTCGGACAGGCCCTCCACGTAGCGGGCCATACGGCGGTTCTCACGGGTCCCGTCGCGATAGTCGCGCAACTGCTTGTAGGCGTAGGTCATCCGTTGACCGGCGATGCTCGGCTGTCCGGCCTTGTCCGAGAACCCGCGGTCGCCGTGACAACGCGCGCAGTTGATCTCCTCGGCCTTGGCGCGGCCGGCTTCGGCATCGGCGTCCTCCAGAAGATTCATGGTCTCGGTATCCCAGGCCACCAGCGAGGAGGGCGCGGCCAGGACGCCGCTCCCGGCGCCCAGAAGAGCGGCCGCCAGACAGTTTGTGAGTCGATTGCGCATTGTCATATCACCACCCCCAGGGCATCGCGTTGTGTGTCTGCATGACGAAGAACTGGATCAGCGGATAACCGAAGGAAACGGCCATGGCGATCGCCAGGATCCAGTTCCACAGCGCAAAGCCGTTCAGCGGCCGCGGCAGGCTCAGCACCGGGTGTATGGGTTCGGCCCACAGCATCTCGGTGCTGGGCGTGCGGTCGCGGGTGACGTGCGTCCTGATGAGCACATAGACGAACATCAGGGCTGAGATGGCGAGAATGATGCCGCCGACGCTCATGATCGCCATCCACGGCTGCCATTGGTCCGTGAATTCTGGATCGTAGGGCATCCACGCGGTCCGGCGCGGCATCCACAGCAGCCCGACGACGTGCCAGGGTACGGTCAGCACCACGATGCCGACGAACCACAGCCACAGCTGGGTGACCGCGGCGCTGCGGGTGCCCAGCTGGCGGCCGGTGAGCTTGGGCCACAGATGATAGGCGATGGCGAAGTACATGATGATCGTGGTGCCGGCGAAGATGAGGTGGAAATGCGCCGGCACCCACATGGTGTTGTGCACCATGCTGTTCATGCCGTAGCTGGCGTTGATCATGCCGCCGAAGCCGCCTAGTGTGAGCATCAGCAGGGCGAGCGCGGCGCCGAGCACCACCGGTTCCTTCCAGTCCAGCGTCCGGATCCAGCCGAACAGCCCCCGGCCGCCGCGCAGCCGTCCGGCGATCTCCATGGAGGCGATGATGGTGAAGCCGGTGAGCAGGGTGGGGATCGCCACCATGAAGGTGCCGAAGGCGTGTAGCAGCTTCCAGCCGGCGGCCTGGAAGGGGTCCGCGTACAGGTGATGAAAGCCGATCGGCAGGCTGAACACCAGCAGCATGATGAACACGACGCGTCCCAGCTCATCGCTGAACAGACGCCCGCCCGCCGCCCGCGGCAGGATGCTGTACATCGCGATGTAGGCGGGGAACAGCCAGAAGTACACGATCGGGTGCAGGGTCCAGGAGAACAGCGTGCGGGCGAGCCCCACGTCCACGTCCTCGGCCAGGCCGAGTGACAGGGGAATCAGCTGGAACACGACTTCCAGCACCACACCGACCAGGGTCCAGGCCCAGAGTATGGCGTTGGCGGCGGTGCCGAACATGGGCAGCGGCACCGGCTGGCCCGGATTGTCCCGTTTCCACTGCACCAGCATGACCAGCATGATGGCAATCCAGGCCAGGGAGCCGACCAGCAGCAGGGCGGCGCCGACATAGAAGGTCCAGTGGGCGGTCAGCGGTGGATAGAAGGTGTAGAGCACCGTCGACTGAAAGGTGACGAGGGCATAGATTACCAGCAGCACGCCGACGACCATGGTCACCCAGCCGGCCCAGGCCAGGCCCGGGGCCCAGATCCGGCGCTCGAGACTCGTGGCGGCCGTGAAATAGCCGAAGCCCACGATGAAGAAGATCGTCAGGACGTAGGCCATGATGACCCCGTGCCCTGTCAATGAGGTGTAGTAACCTTCGGCCCAGGTGGGGATGAGCTCGGCGCGCTCGAGCACCTGGTACAGGCCGAGCGCGGCGGCCAGCAGGAAGGTGAGGACGGCGAACCACATGTGCGCGAGGACGAGAGGCTTGCTGACAGCATTCATTGTTCTTCTCCAGAAAATCGTTTGAAGCGTTCGGTTTAAGCCAGGAACATCAGTGCGCCTTCGGTTCAATAGTCAGCCGTGTCCACATATAGTGATGACCGAGGCCGCAGTACTCGTTGCAGTACAGGGGTACACGGATGCTGCCATCGCCGTTCGGCGCGCCGAACGCCGCGACTGCGTTGTAATTGATCACGGTGCGCAGCTGCGAAACATAGCCGGGGATGACCATGGTGTCCACGTTGGTCCCCGGCACGTGCAGGCCGTGCAGCACGTCGGGGGTAGCGAAGCGGAAGGTCACCGGCGTGTCGGCGGGTATGGTCACGTCCGGGGGATAGAAGCCGTAACGGCTGGCGACCATGCGCACCGTCACCGAGCCATCCGCGTTCTCGAACACGCCGAGGTTGTCCTCGGCGAACTCCTCGGTCAGATGCAGGCGGGTGGAGTCGATGGGCTCGACGTTGCTCGGCGGATGAATCCCCATGTCGCCGAGCGCAAAAGCCGTGTAGAAGATGGCCGCGAGCATGCCGGCGATGATGATCGCGACGATCCAGGCCCAGCTCTTTTCCAGGACATCCAGATGCATGTCGGGTCTCCTTTCAGCTTACCGGGCCGTGGGCGAGGAACCGCCCGAAGTACAGCGCCAGCCAGGCCAGGGTCATGATCAGGCCGTAGATCAGCATCACCGCAAAGGTGCCTTTCGGCAGGCTCTGCATGATGCGCTTTTGTTCTTCTTCGCTCAGCTCTTCCATGGTTTCAGGTCTCCTGTGCGTGGTTGTATGGTGCGGCGTCGGCCACAGAAAAAAAGCCATGCCGCGGGCAGAGTGCCCGCGACACGGCTCTGGCGTCGGAGCAACCTGTCGGCTGCTCAGCTGAGGAACACGTCATCGGTGATGTTGTCGTACCAGCTCTCAGCGTAGTTGGCCTCCTTGCGACGGTTGCCGTCCATCGGCGTGACGCCGCCGCTGCCTTCGACCTTGCCGATCTTGCCTTCCTCGGTCAGGTCGTAGACCATCGCCACCGAGATGCCGTAACGCGGCCCGACCAGGCTGTAACAGGTGTTGACCCAGGTCGGTGTGGGCGCCTCCTGTCCTTTGAGCATCGCGACCACCGCAAAGGCGCACACCTTGGCTTCGGAATTGGCGGCGTAGCCGGATTTCGGCAGTGGGGCGGCAATCGATGCGTCACCGATCACGTGGATGCCCGGGTGAATCGTGGACTCGAAGGTCTTACCGTCGATGGGACACCAGCCGGTGTCATCGGCCAGCCCGGAGCCGCGCGCGATGTCGCCCGCAAACTGCGGCGGAATCACGTTGATAACGTCGGCCTTCTGGTCCACGAAGTCCGAGTGCACCGACATGTTCTTGGCATCGACCCGATTCCAGGCGCCCCCTTCGCTGGCGCTGACCCACTCGATCATGCTCTTGTCCGTCCCGTAGCCATAGAGCTCTTCCCAGCCCTTGGTAAACAGGCCCTGCTTGGAGAACTTGTCCTTGGTATCCAGGATCATGATCTTGGATTTCGGTTTGTTGGACTTGAGATAGTGCGCGATCATGCTGGCGCGCTCGTAGGGCCCGGGGGGGCAGCGGAACGGATTCGATGGCGCGGCGATCAGCACCAGGCCGCCGTCCTTCATGGCCTTGAGCTGATCGGCCAGCAGCGCGGTCTGCGGACCCGCCTTCCAGGCGTGCGGAATCTTCTCGGCCACGCTCGCGTCGTATCCTTCGACCTTGTCGAAGCGGAAGTCGATACCCGGCGACACCACTAGGCGGTCATAGCTCAGGGAGTCACCGCCCTGCAGGGTGAGCTTTTTGGCTTCGGGATCGATGCCGGTCACGGTGTCGTGCATCACTTTGACGCCGTACTTGTCGGCGAGCGTATCGTAGGTGAACGTGATGGAATTCATGTCGCGCAGGCCGCCGAGCACCCAGTTGCTGCCGGGACAGGTCGTGTAGCTCTTCACCGGCTCGACCAGGGTGACGTTCACGGAAGGGTCGATCAGGCGGATGTACTTGGCTGCGGTTGCGCCGCCGAAGCCGCCTCCGACCACGACGACGTTACCGCCGCCCTTGCCGGCAAGGGCCGGTCCTACCACCAGTGAGCTGGCACCGGCACCGAGTCCGGCGGCACTCAGGGCCTTGATAAACTGTCTGCGTGAAATAGCCATATTTTACTCCCTATCGATTATTGTTCCTGCTCGGAGAAGAATTCTGCCACTGCCGCGAGCTCCGCGTCGGAATAGCCCTTGGCGATGCGGTTCATGATGGTGCCTTCCTCTTTGTCGTTCTTGTAGTCCAGCAGCATCTCCTTGAGGTTCTCTGCCTTCTCGCCGGCCAGCGAGGGGGCTGAACCCTGGCTCACACCATTGGTGCCGTGGCACCCGGCACAGGTGTAGGCGATGGCCTGGCCGCTGGCGTCGGCAGCGAGCAGGGGTGATGGTGCACCGAGAACGGCGCACAGGATCGCATAACGAAGGGTTTTGTTATTGCTCATGGTTCCTCCCAGGTTGATGAAACAATGATCACGACCGTTCCCACCGGGAAGCGGTCCGGTGCAGGGGACGGGCCACTTGCATCCACGTGCTGCATGCCGGCAGCCTGCCACTCAAATGGGCGCACGGTCGGCCCGCTGGAGCTCAGCGACGACCCCCTCGCGTTGAATGGAAAGCTAGCATCGCCGCGACTGAAATGCCATGCGTTTCATGAAGATTAGCGTGTGACAATATACTGATGATAAGTGCTTCAGGGCGTCCCGATGGTGCGTCCGCAACACTGGCCCAATGGCCGGCAAATGCCGGCTGTCTTTGTGCGCGGTCCCGCCCTGCATAAACCGCTAAGGCGTCACCCACCACATAAGATGCGTCAGGCGTGTCGGTTGAGGGCTGTGGCGGCGCAGCCCGACCGCGCCTGGATCCCGGACATCAGGTGCTGCGCCGCGCGGCGCTTTCCGGTAGATTGCAGGCTTCACCAGACAGACGTGTGCTGTTTCATGACAGGTCCATCCGATAAGACGCCGTTTAAGAACCAGCGTGCCCGCCTGACGGTGCGCAATGCCACCACGCGGGACGTCGCCTCGATTGCGGCGCTGACAACACGCGCCTACGCCGGTACCGGCATGCAGGGGTATTCACAGGGCGCCTTGACCGGACAGATCAACAGCTTTCCGCAGGGCCAGTTCGTGGCCACCGTCGAGGACAAGGTGGTGGGCTACTGCGCAACTTTCCGCATCCGCGGCGAGGTCGCGCTCAGGCCGCACACCTGGGAGTCGATCACCGGCGGCGGCTACGCTTCGCGTCATGACCCCGAGGGAGAATGGCTATACGGCATGGAGGTCTGTGTCGATCCGGACTACCGCGGTTATCGTATCGGACAGCGCCTCTACAATGAGCGCAAGAAACTCTGCCAGTCCCTGGGTCTGAAGGGCATCGTGTTTGCCGGACGCATACCGACCCTGGCCAAACGCCTCAAGCGTTTCGCCAGCGTGGAGGAGTACGTCGAGGAGATCAAGCACAGGAAACAGCGCGACCCGGTGCTGTCGTTCCAGCTCCACAACGGCTTCGAGGTAATCGGCATTCTCCCCGGTTATCTCAACATCGACCGGGCATCCCTGGGTTACGGGGTTCACCTGGTCTGGCACAATCCCAGGGTGCCCCAGGAGGAGCCGGGCGGTCGCGAGAAGCGCTACGGCGGGCGCCTGCCCGACACGGTGCGCGTGGGCACGGTGCAGTATATGCAGCGCCGGGTGCGCTCCTTCGAGGAGTTCCTGGAGCTGGTCGAATACTTCGTCGATGTGGTGGCCGACTACAAGGGTGATTTCGTGGTGTTCCCGGAAATGTTCGCGCTGCAGCTGCTGTCCATTCAGGACCAGCAGCTGGCACCGGCGGAATCCATCGAAGCGCTGACCAAGTACACGCCGCGCTTCCGCGAAGCCCTGCGCGACATGGCGCTGCGCTACAACATCAACATCATTGGCGGCTCGCATCCCACGCGCATGGACAGCGGCCGGGTGGAGAACATCGCCTACATCTTTCTGCGTGACGGTCAGGTACACGAGCAGCCCAAGATCCACCCGACGCCCAACGAAGTGTACTGGTGGGACATCGAGGGTGGCGGGGTGCTCAATGCCATCGAAACCGACTGCGGACCGATCGGGGTGTTGATCTGCTACGATGCGGAGTTCCCGGAGCTGACCCGGCACCTCGCCGATCAGGGGGTGCAGATTCTCTTTGTGCCGTTCTGCACCGACGAGCGCCAGAGTTATCTCAGGGTGCGCTACTGCGCCCAGGCGAGGGCGGTGGAAAACCAGTTTTACGTGGTCATGTCCGGCAACGTCGGCAACCTGCCAAACGTGCATAACATGGACATCCAGTACGCGCAGAGCTGCATCCTGACGCCCTGCGATTTTCCCTTTGCGCGCGACGGCGTGGCCGCCGACACCACCCCCAACGTGGAGACCGTGGCCATCGCCGACCTGCGCCCCGACACCCTGATGGTGGCGCGCAACAGCGGTACGGTGCAGAATCTGCGCGACCGCCGTCACGATCTCTACAGCGTGAACTGGCGCGGGCACTGACTCGCGGCGGCTGAGAACCTCGTTGACCACGAAAACACACCAAGGAAAAGCCTGCGATCGTCTTTGTGCACTCTGGCTTTTCTTTGTGATTAATATCTGCAGGCAGCCTCTCAGCGACTGCTGAGCTGTGTGCGGGTCAGCATTTCCAGCCGGGGCAGCAGCAGCTGTTCCCACAGATCCTCAACGTTCATGCGCATGCCGCTGAGCATCAGAAGATAGACGGTGAGATCGTCGCGCATATAGAACACGAACCCGCGCTCTCCGCCTTCGGCTACCAGGGTGCCGAAGTAGGACCAGTCGCCGTAGCGGAAGCGCTCGCTGTCGTCGCGCGCCTCGATGCCCGCCATGCCGACGCCGGCTTTCACCGCCCCATAGGCGGCGACTGCGGAGCTCACAGTGCTCTCACGGTTGATGGAGCTGTAGACATAGGGATAGCCAGTGCTGGCGGCACGGGCATCGAACTCATACTCCAGCTCTAGGCTGCCCAGCAGCTTGGTTTTGCGGCTCTGCTCGAAGGCGGGAAAATCCGCGGGCAGGGTGGCGCCGAAATCCTCCAGATCGGCGGCGGTGACCAGCAGCGCGGTGTCGCGCGGCTGAACAGTCGTGGCGCAACCGGCGAAGGCCGAAATCAGGACAATAGTGGCCCATGACAGGAGCCGGCGGCAGCAGTCGGATAGAGGTATCACGGTGTGGTCGCCTCGACAGGAACAGCGGAACACCGAAGGTTAACGAGCGCTACGGGCGGCTACTTGAGCCAGAACGCCCCGTCCCGTGGGTTGTCTCGGCGACGAAGCCTGTGATTCACAATGACGCGTCAGGCTGCCTCCCCGGAAAGCGGTTATTAACCGGATGGCCTAGAGGACGATGGAACGGTTGTTTCCCGGTGGCCTTGAAATTCGACGCGGGGGTGGGCTGCCTGCGGTGGTCTCCGGCGCGCACCTCGGGCGGAGCCGGCTACTGCAATTGGCATTTTTCTGCCATGAAGTCGCAGAGTGTCTCCTCAAAGAGTATCTCCTCAATAAGTCGCCGGCTTGTCGATGTAGGCCTTGTGTTTCGCCACGATTCTGTCGTAGCTGCCGTCTTTTTTCATCTCGGCGATCGCCTTGTTGAAATCTGCGACGATCTTCGCGTGTGCGGGGTTCTCGCGGCTCACGCCGATGTGGACGCCGCGCACTGCGAGCGGTTTGGGGAGCATCTCCAGCTCCTTTCTACTGTTGGGGAGATAGCGATTGATTTCATACTGCAGCACCAGCTCGTCGTCGAGGGTCAGATCGAGGCGCCCCTGAATCAGCTTGAGCAGGTTCTGTATCAGGTTGCGCTCGCTGATCTTGATAAGGTCACGCGACTCGTTGAACCCGTCATCGTAGGCGTAATCCTTCACCACGCCGATCATCATGCCCTGCAGGTCTTCGAAGTCATTGAACTCGAATTCTTTGTTCCGGCGTTTGATGAATCGGATGCGCGATTCGAGATAGGGTTTGCTGAAGGCCAGGTACTGGTCTCGCTCTTCGCTGTACCAGGGGGTTGCAAAGACGTCGTAGACGCCGATTTTTCCGCCTTCCAGTATGCGGTCCAGGGAGTCGACCCTCACCAGGGTGCGGTGCCCGGCGCGCTGCAGGGCCGAGGTCACCAGATCGACGGCCAGCCCCTGCTCCGGCAGGCCCTGATCCGAATAGGGCGGCCAGTTTCCGCTGTGCACCACCGTGAGCTCGAGTGCCACAGCGGTGCGGGCAGCAAGCCCGAGCAACAGCAGGGCACTGACGAGTCGGCGCGATAGTCTGTTCATCCTGAGGCCTCACCTGGACTGGGTTCGTAAACGAACAAAGCCAGACTAAAACCCAAATCAGTGCGGGAAGCAAGTGATCGACAGGCGGGCGCCGGGCTGGCGGGTCGCCCCTGCGCCCGTAAACCGGTCGTCTACGCGAGACGCAGAGGGACCGCCCGGGCTCTGTGGGACGCAGCTGAGGTCACTGGTTGACGGCCTGTCCTGTCTGCTGCTGGCCGCCGCCCGCCAGGAACTGCTGATTCACGAACTCCCAGTTGACGCGCTTCCAGAACGCCTCGAGATAGTTTGGGCGGCTGTTGCGGTAGTCAATGTAATAGGCGTGTTCCCAGATATCGCAGGTAAGAAGCGCCGTGGCGCCGTCGCGCAGCGGGGTATGGGCGTTTGCGGTGCTCAGGACTTCAAGCTGCCCGTTTGGCTGGCGGATCAGCCAGGCCCACCCGGACCCGAAGTGGCCGGTTGCGACTTCGTCGAACTGCTTGCGAAACGCCTCGAAGGACGAAAAATCCCGCTCAATGGCCTTTCCAACTTCGTTGTCGGGCTCGCCTCCGCCGTCCGGGCTCAGGCAATTCCAGTAGAAGGTGTGGTTCCACACCTGGGCTGCGTTGTTGAAAATGGAGCCGGTTGCCGTTCTGACGATATCCGCCAGCGGCATGTCCGCGAACTCTGTGTTTTCGATAAGATTGTTCAGCTTGTCGACGTACGTGGCATGGTGCTTCCCGTAATGGTATTCGATCGTCTCGCGCGAAATCTCCGGCTCGAGGGCGTCCTTGGCGTAGGGTAGCGGTGGTAGTTCGTGAACCTGGCTCATGAGAACCTCCGTGGTTACGATTGCATCGGATTCGTATGGGTTTCCCGGGGCGACTCCAGCACCGCGCGGATGCACGCCACCGGCGGGATGCACGCCATTAGAAAACAGGCCGCATAGCGCAGCATTGATAATTTTCAATCCGCCGGGTAATGTGATGCCGGGCAGGCGCGCCAGTCACCGCGGAGACCTTTCGATGCCGGGGGAAAAGCAGGTCACGGTCGGTCGTTTGGACGAACCGCCCTCGACGACGGATCCGGCTGATGGGCTGGCCGAGCTCGGCCTCGATTCGACGCTGCTGACGCTGCTTCGCGATTCGCTGGGAACGGCGCGTCTGTGGCGCTACGAGGCCGGCGACACCCTTTATCACGAGGGCAGCGACGTCGAAGCGCTTTACGTGATCCGCCGGGGCAGAATCAAGCTCCTCAGTTATCTTCCCGACGGGCGCGCCCGCATTTTGCGCCTGCACAAGCGTGGCGGCATCATTGGTCTCAACGGTCTGCTCGGTGAGGTGCACGAGCACACGGCCGTCGCCGTGGACCCGCTCGAGGTCTACCGCATTCCGCTCGGCTCGGTCGGTCCGCTCAAGGAGCATGACCCGGTCGCCTACAGTCATCTCCTGGAGCAGTGGCACAGCTATCTCAATTACGCCGATACCTGGATTACGCAGTTTTCCACTGGTCCGATCCGGGGCAGGGTCGCTCGACTGCTGCTGTTTCTCGCAGATCTCGATGAAGACAGCGGTCCCGGTGAGGTGACCCTGCTGAGCGGCGAGGAGATGGCGGAAGTGCTGGGCGTGACCCCGGAGAGCGTCAGTCGAGTGCTGGCCGATTTCAAGCGTCGCCGGCTCCTGCTCGCGGTCGGCGAGAATGACACCGAACGCTTTCGCGTCGATCTGAACGCGCTGTCCGGCGAGGCCGGCGACTAACCCGATGTCGGCGGCGGGCCGCGCAGCCGCGCGAGCAGGGGCAGGTGGTCCGAGGCCACGCGTGCCGGCGGCTGGTGATAGGCCTCCAGCGAGACCATCAGGTCGTGCGGCTCCACCCAGATCCTGTCCAGCGCGAACAGCGGCCGGACGGACGGAAAGGTCGCCGGCTCCGGCGGCGAGCCGAAGTGGCGGCGCAGCCAGCGCAGGGGCCGGCCCCACAGGTACCATTCGTTCAGGTCCCCCATCAGCAGGGTGATGTCTGCGTGCCACGCCTCGCCGGGGCTCTGTATGCGCTCCAGAATGCGTCGGGTCTGCGTGCGGCGGTCGGACGGCGTGAGGCTCAGATGGGTGGCGAAGAGCTGGATGCGCTGCTTTCCCCACTGCAGCAGCAGACGAATGACGCCGCGCGGCTCGCGCCCGGGCACGCTGACGTCGATTCGCTGCTGGTCCAGGATCGGCAGACTGGTGAGCACCGCATTGCCGTACAGGCCGCTGGTGCGGTTCAGCGTCATGCCGGCAACGGCGGTGCACTCGCTGCCCTCGGTGAGAAAGCCGAGCAGGTCGGGCGCCTCGTGCAGCAGCTCGACCTCCTGAAGCGCCAGAACCTGCGCGCCGAGGCTGCGGATGACGGTGCGGATGCGATCGGGGTCGTGTCGCCGGTCCCGCCCGATACAGCGATGGATGTTGTACGTGGCGCAGACCAAGCCCCCGTGTCGGCTGTCTTCAGACTTCACGGTCCGGCCTGCCCGTGGCGCCTTCGGCCCGTGCCACCAGCCGTCTGGAAAGCAGATATCCGGCCAGCAGGATGCCTGCCGCCACCAGCACCAGGGTCAAAATGTTGCTCCAGTGCGGATCGCGCAGGCTGGCGGCGGCGCGCTCCACCAGCAGCGCAATGGCGGCCAGGCCGGGCACCATGCCCAGAATGGTGCCCCAGGTGAAATCGCGCAGACTGATGTGGGAGGCGCCGGCCACGAGGTTGATCACCGTGAAGGGAGCGACCGGCACGATGCGCACGACCAGGACGGTCAGCAGTCCGCGCCTGGCGAGTCGGCGGCTCACCGCGTTGAGGCGCCGTCCCGCCAGCCGGCGCACGCTGCGCTGCCCAAGGGAAGCACCCACGGCATAGCCGGCGAGGGCGCTGGCCACCGAGCCGGCGAAAGCATAGGCCAAGCCGTAGAGCGGACCGAACGCGACCAGGGTGGCGGCGATCAGCGCCGTCACGGGTACCAGGAGAAAACCGGCGACCACGAACAGGGCGACGGTGACCAGCGCGATCAGCGGCGAATGGCTCATGCGCTCGAGCTGCGTTCCCAGCAGCTCCGGATCCAGCCATTCGGACAGCTCCGTGAAGCGCCACGCCGCAGCCAGCCCCAGCACGACGAGCAGCGTGAGCAGCCAGCCCAGGATTCTGCGCCCGGCGGGTCGCGTTTCCTGCTCGGGGACGAGCTCGTCGAGCAGAGCCTCCGGGCTAACCGGACGCTCGGGGTCCATCAGCTCTGCGTCGCTCAGCGGATTGGAATGAAACTGCTCTAGCTCCGGCTCGAGCAAGTAGAGGGTCCGTCCCCGTCCGCGCAACGCTTCGATCGCGGGAATCAGTGCGCCGTGCCTTTGCACCGCAGCGTCCAGGGTGTCGCAGTCCGTGTCCAGGTGCTCGCCGATGAGGTGGTTGCGGAACGCGCGTATGGCCCGTTCGATCCGGTCACGGTTTGCCGCCCGAGCCTCCAAGGCGAGGTCGCACTCGGTGTCCAGTCCCAGCGAACGGTTGTTGAGATTGGATGACCCTACCCGCACCAGCCGGTCGTCCACGATCATGAGCTTGGCGTGCAGGTTGACGGGCTCCTCGCCGGCGGGCAGGTGGGGGTAATACACCGCGAAGCGGCCGTGCCGGTCGGCTGCGCGCAACCGGCCGATGAGCTCGACGCGGATCACGTCCATGGAAAGGTTGGCGACCCAGCCGTCGGTGCGCAGCGGCAGATTCAGAATCACTTCGGGTCCCTCGGCGTCCGCCAGCCGCGCCGCAAGCGCGTCGGCGATGGAGCGCGCGGTGAAATACTGGTTCTCGATATAGATGTAGTGGCGTGCCGCCGCGATGACATCCAGATTCAGCTGCTCGACTTCCCGCACTTCGCTGTAGTCGCCGTGCGCCGGGGCGGTGCGGGCAATGGCGACATCGACGTCCTCCAGATCGGGGCTGAGCTGCTCGGGCCAGACGCCGGGGCCGCCGGTCGGGCGCGGGAGCGTCTCGCCGGTGGCGCGTCGCCAGCGCTCGCGGGCGAGGTCGCCGAGCGCGGCTGCCACGGGGCCGGACACGGCCATCTGCACATCGTGGTAGGGGCGCCCCCGGCTGCCGTCAACGTGCAGACGGCGCTCGTCGCCGGGCTCGTGCCGTGGCGTGTCCCAGCGCCCGCGGGTCAGATCCAGGCCCCCCGCGAACGCCAGCGCATCGTCGATGACCACCACTTTCTGATGGTGAGACGAGCCGATCGGGCACTCATCGTCCATGTGGAAGCGGACCCGGCCGTCCGTCGCCCAGTCCAGACGGTAGATGGGCAGCCATTCCCGCGACAGCGCGAAAAACACGGAGAAGTCCCAGTTCAGCACATAGACCTGCAGCGCCTCGTGGCGGGAGACGAGTTCATTCATCAGCTCGCTCAGCTCCGGGCAGTCTTTACGCTCGTCCGGGCCCAGTAGTTTCAGGCGGCTGTAGATGTCCCAGGACAGCACCAGCACCTGGTGCTCGGCCTGCTGCAGGGCGAGGTAGAGAACGCGGAAATATTCGGCGCCGTCGACCAGGAATGCCACGCGCTCGGCGCGACGGATGCGCCAGCAGTTCCGGCCCGGTTTCAGAATTCGCTGCTGATAGGCCACGTCCACCCGTCCCGCCATTGGCCCGGCTGCGACGGGGACAGGCAGCCACCCGTTGCCGGAGCGCGTCTGGCGCGATGATGGTGTTTTCACTCATGACCGGCATTGAAATTTTTCAATGCCTTGACGGTGTGTCACGCGCCCGTGTCGGTGCCCGTCTCGCGCAACGCCTGTCCCCCGTACTGACCCGACTCGGGTTCCAGCGTCCAGTAGTCCGGCCGCGCCCGGTTCCATTCGTCGCGCATGCCTTCGGGAACCCCCTCCGCGTGCAGCAGCTGGCCCGGCTCCAGAAAGTCATACAGCTCGCCCAGATTGCGCACCCGCAGGTCGTCGATGCGCCGGAAGATGTGCTGCGGCCGGATGTCGCCCGGCTTGCGCAGACCCATGGCGCCGAGCAACTCCATGAATGCCGCGACCGTCTCGCGCTGATAGCGCGCCACGCGCTGCGATTTGTCGCCCACCTCCAGGCCATAGACGAGGGCGGGGTCCTGGGTGGTGACACCGGTCGGACAGTGATTGGTGTTGCAGCGCAGCGACTGGATGCAGCCCAGGGCGAGCATCATGCCCCGGGCCGAGGCGCACAGGTCCGCACCCAGCGCCAGGGCGCGCACCATATGAAACCCGGTGAGGATCTTGCCGCTGGCGATGACACGAATCTGCTCGCGCAGCCCGACCCCGACCAGCGCACTGTGCACGAAGATCCAGGCGTCGCGCGCCGGCATCCCCAGGGAATTGCTGAACTCGAGCGGAGCCGCCCCGGTGCCGCCCTCGCCGCCGTCCACGGTGATGAAATCCGGGGTAATCCCGGTCTCCAGCATCGCCTTGCAGATGGCGAAAAAGTCGCCGCGGCGGCCCACGCAGAGCTTGAATCCGACCGGTTTGCCGTCACTGAGCTCACGCAGCCTGGCGATGAAGCGCAGCAGCTCCACGGGGGTGGTGAAGGCGCTGTGTGCGGGCGGGGAGAATACCGTCTTGCCGGGCTCCACCCCCCGGATACGGGCGATCTCCGGATTGACCTTGACGCCGGGCAGCACGCCGCCGTGCCCGGGCTTGGCGCCCTGCGACAGCTTGAGCTCGATCATGCGCACCGCTTCCAGGCTCGCGTGTTCCCGGAACCGCTCGGGATCGAAGTTGCCATTGTCGGTCCGACAGCCGAAATAGCCGGTGCCGATCTGCCAGATGAGGTCGCCGTGATGCTCGAGATGATAGGGTGAAATGCCGCCCTCGCCGGTGTTGTGGGCAAAGTTGCCGAGGTGGGCGGCCCGGTTGAGAGCCCGTACCGCGTTTTTCGAAATCGCGCCGAAGCTCATGGCCGAGACATTGAGCAGCGAGGCGGAGTAGGGCTGCCGACAATCGAGACTCCCGATGGCGATACGCGGGGCCTGTGGCGGCGGGCTGTGCGCGGCGACGGAATGGCTGGCCCATTCATATCCGATGCGATACACGTTGCGCTGGGTTCCGAGCGGCGTGGTGTCCAGATCGCCCTTGGCGCGGCGATACACGACGCTGCGCATTTCACGCTCGATGGGAAATGCGTCGATGTTGGACTCGATGAAATACTGCTGGATTTCCGGCCGCACCATTTCCATGAAATAGCGGCCGTGGCCGATGACCGGAAAATTGCGCAGCAGGGTGTGCCTGCGCTGCAGACTGTCGCGGATGCCGAGCCCGATGAGCGGGCCGATGAACACCAGCGACCAGGCGGCGCCCGGCCGCACCAGGCTCAGCAGGCCGATGCCGCCGAGCGCCAGCGTCGAAAGAGCCAAAAACCAGCGACGTACCATGACAGTCTCCCAGAGGGGCATCCGGTCTGGTCTGGCGGACGGTGCCGGCGGCGACCGGCCCGCCACCATGATAAAGGAGCGCCGGCCGGTGTTGGAGTGGCCGGCGGCGCCTCATCTTGCAGAACCTTGCAGAAAAAGGGTCGTCCTCAGGTCATGGGCACCTCGATCATCAGCAGCCAGCTGTCGAGCCCGGCGCCGACGGCAAGCTCGGCCGCGTCCGTGATGCCGATCGCATCGCGGGTGCCGAGCGTCTCGTCCGCCACCTCGATCTGACCCTCGATCACGAACAGGTACAGGCCGTGCCCGGCTCTGTTCGCGGTGTAGCTCAGGGTCCGGCCGGCATCGAGGTTGCCCAGCGACAGCCAGGCATCCTGGTTGATCCACACCGTTTCATCGCCACGCTCCGGCGCGACCACCGTCAGAAAGCGGTTGTGGTGCTCGGCCTGATCAAAGGCTTTCTGGCCGTACCGCGGCTCGATGTCGCGTTCCTTCGGCAACACCCAGATCTGCAGGAAATTCACCGCTTCGGTGGCCGAATCGTTATATTCGGAGTGCGTCAGTCCGGTGCCGGCCGACATGATCTGGACCTCCCCGGCGCGGATCACGTGGGTGTTGCCCATGCTGTCACGGTGGCGCAGCGCGCCGGCCAGCGGTACCGAGACGATCTCCATGTTGTCGTGCGGGTGGGCGCCGAACCCCGCGCCGCCCTTGACCAGGTCATCGTTGACCACGCGCAGCTTACCGAAGCCCATGCGGTCCGGGTCGTAGTAGCTGGCAAACGAAAAGGTGTGGCGGGAATAAAGCCAACCGTGATCGGCGACACCGCGTGATTCGGCGCGATGAATAATCTTGCTCATGACTCACCTCCTGTGAGCTGAAAAGCGCAGGCTCGGATCGAGCGGCCACAACCGCTGCAGCCCGGCTCCATGGGGATCGCGGCTGGCTCGATCACAGGTTCCGGCGCGCTATGCCAGCATACGCCACCCAGGCAAAAAAGTGGCCGCCCGCGCGCCGCCGCCACTGGGTGGCAGGGTTGAGGACGGAGCGCCGGCTGACCGGCGCGGCCATTCGGTGAGCGGCTTGCCGCGGCGTGCCGATGGAGTAACATGCCTTGCTCTGACGACCTCTTGCAGTCACAGGAAGTTCCTCGACCTTGGCCAGGAAATCCATTCGCGTTCGCGGCGCCCGCCAGAACAATCTCAAGAGCCTCGACATCGATCTGCCGCTCGGCGAGCTGATCGTGATCACCGGGGTGAGCGGGTCCGGCAAGTCCTCGCTGGCCTTCGATACCATCTATGCCGAAGGTCAGCGGCGTTACGTCGAGACCTTCTCACCCTATGCCCGGCAGTTCCTGGATCGCATGGATGCGCCGAGCGTGGACCGTATCGAAGGCATTCCGCCGGCGATCGCCATCGACCAGACCAACCCGGTGCGCACCTCACGCTCCACGGTCGGCACCATGACCGAGCTCAACGACCACCTGAAGCTGCTGTTCGCCCGAGCCACGCGTCTGTACTGCTGCCGCTGCGGCGCGCCGGTGCGGCGCGACACGCCCGAGAGCATCGCCGAGGTCCTGCTCGCGCGTGCCGCCGATGATGCGCCGCGCGCGCTCATCACCTTCTCCATTGAGGTGCCGGACAATTTCACCGACCGGGAAATCGAGCAGTTTCTTGCCCAGCAGGGCTATACGCGCATCCACGCGCGCGGCGACCGGCGTCTGGAGGTAGTACAGGATCGCCTGCGCCTGACGGCCGAGCGACGCGAGCGCATGGTCGAGGCGCTGGAAGCTGCGCTCCTGCACGGCCGCGGGCACCTGAGCGTCTATCCCCTGGATGAGGGAGGCGGGCCGGCGGCGCCCTGGCGCTTTTCCAGCGAGCTGCACTGCGCCGACTGCGACATCGCCTACGCGGACCCGACGCCGAACCACTTTTCGTTCAACTCCCCCGTCGGCGCCTGTGAGAGCTGCCGTGGCTTCGGTCGCACCCAGGGCATCGACTACGGGCTGGTGGTGCCCGATGAGGGCAAGACCCTGGAGGAGGGCGCCATCAGACCCTGGCAGACCGAAGCCTACCTGGAGTGCCAGGGTGATCTGATCCGGTTCGCTCGCCGGCGCGGCGTTCCCACCAAGGTGCCCTGGAAACGGCTCGAGCCCGCCCAGCGGCGCTGGGTGATCGAGGGTGAGGGTGACTGGGATGCCGGGGTCTGGTACGGCGTGCGGCGCTTTTTTGACTGGCTGGAGAGCAAGGCCTACAAGATGCACATCCGCGTGCTGCTCTCACGCTACCGCTCCTACGACGAGTGTCCGGCCTGCGCCGGGGCGCGGCTCAAGACTGACGCGCTGCTGTGGCGGCTGGGTACGCGGCGGAACGCCGACGCTGTGCTGGCGCCGGAGCAACGGTTCCGACCGGTCGGTCTGCCGCTGGCCGATGCGCTGTGGCGCGCTTTGCCCGGACTTACCATCCACGATGTGATGCGGCTGCCGCTCGAGCGATGTCAGCGGTTTTTCGCCGGGCTGGAGCTGCCCCGGCCGCTCGATGAAGCCACCTCGCTGCTGCTCGAGGAGATCCGCGCCCGCCTGACCTACCTGGTCGACGTCGGTCTCGGCTACCTCAGTCTCGACCGTCAGTCGCGTACCCTGAGCGGTGGCGAGGTTCAGCGCATCAACCTCACCACGGCGCTCGGCACCTCCCTGGTCAATACCCTGTTCGTGCTCGATGAGCCGAGCATCGGTCTGCACCCGCGCGACATGCAGCGCGTCATCGGCGTGCTCAGGCGGTTGCGCGAGGCGGGCAATTCCTTGCTGGTGGTCGAGCACGATCCCCAGATCATGCTGGCGGCCGACCGCATTCTCGATATGGGGCCAGGACCCGGGGAGCGCGGCGGACAGCGGGTGTTCTTCGGCACACCGCGGCAGCTGCTGCGTTCCAGACGCTCGCTGACGGCGCAATACTTGCGCGGGGACTCGCGGGTGGGCGCGGAACCCCCGTCATCGGCCGGCCTCTCGCCAGGCGCATCCGGCGCCGAGCCGGCGCGCGCTACCGGGGACGTGCTGGAGATCCTGGGTGCCGGCGAGCACAACCTGAAGGCGCTCGACGTTCGGCTGCCGCTCAACCGCCTGGTGTGCGTCACCGGCGTCAGCGGCTCCGGCAAGTCGACCCTGGTTCAGGATGTGCTGTACCGCGGCCTCAGCAAGCTCCAGGGCAGGCCCGTGGAGAGTCCGGGCGCGCATCGCGCCATCCGCGGCCACGAGCAGATCGACGCCGTGGTCTCGGTCGATCAGTCGCCGATCGGCAAGACCACCCGCTCCAACCCGGCCAGCTATGTCGGCGCCTGGAACGCCATCCGCGAGCTGTTCGCCGCCGAGCCGGAAGCCCGTCAGCGCGGCTACCGGCCGAGCACCTTCAGCTTCAATTCCGGCAGCGGGCGCTGTCCGACCTGCGGCGGCAACGGCTTCGAGCACGTGGAGATGCAGTTCCTGAGCGACGTCTATCTGCGCTGTCCCGAGTGCGACGGCACCCGCTACCGGCCCGAGGTTCTGGAGATCAGGCGCGACGGGAAATCGGTCGCCGACGTGCTGGGCATGACCGTCAGCGAGGCGATGGGTTTTTTCGGGGCCGAGGCGGTGGTCCAGTTGGCCCTGGCGCCGCTGGCCGAGGTGGGGCTGGAGTACCTGACCCTAGGCCAGCCGGTGCCGACCCTGAGTGGCGGCGAGGCGCAGCGTCTCAAGCTCGCCGGGCACCTGACGCGCGCCGCTGGCCGAAAGCGGCAGGCGCAGGGACGCATTCTGTTTCTGTTCGACGAGCCTACCACGGGCCTGCACTTCGACGACATCCGCAGACTGCTGGCGGCCTTCCGGCGGCTGATCGACGACGGCCACTCGCTGGTGGTCATCGAGCACAACCTGGACGTGATCGACGCCGCCGACTGGATCATCGACCTGGGGCCCGAGGGCGGGGAGGCCGGCGGCGAAGTGGTGTGCGAGGGCTCGCCGCGGCAGGTCGCGGCGCACCCGGCGAGCCACACCGGCGCGGCGCTGCGCGACTACCGCAGGCAGCTGACGGCAGAAAAAGGGGTCAGACCCCGTTTTTCAGAAAAAGCGGAGAAACGGGGTCTGACCCCTTTTTCTGCCGTCAAGGGCGGGTGCATCGAGATCCTGCACGCCCGCGAGCACAATCTGAAGAACGTCACCGTGGATATTCCCCGCGACAGCTTCACCGTCATCACCGGGGTCTCGGGCTCGGGCAAGAGCACCGTGGCCTTCGACATCCTGTTCAACGAAGGCCAGCGCCGCTATCTGGAATCGCTCAATGCCTACGCACGCCAGTTCGTGCAGCCGGCCTCGCGTGCCGACGTCGACGCCATTTTCGGCATCCCGCCCACAGTGGCCATCGAGCAGCGCACCAGCCGGGGCGGGCGAAAGAGCACCGTCGCCACGCTCACCGAGGTGTACCACTTCCTGCGCCTGCTGTTCGTCAAGCTTGGCACCCAGTACTGCCCGGACTGCAAGGTGGCGGTCCGACCGCAGACGGTAGACAGTATCGTCGCGCAGCTGTACCGCCGCTACCGCAACCGCGACCTCGAGCTGCTGGCGCCGCTGGTGGTGGCCCGCAAGGGCTATTACACCGATCTCGCTACTTGGGCCGCGGCCAAAGGCTTCGCCGAGCTGCGCGTCGACGGCGAGCGTCTGCCGACGGGGCGCTGGCCGCGACTGGATCGCTACCAGGAGCACAGCATCGAGCTGCCATTGGGCAGCCTCAGGCTTACCCCCCGCAACGAAGCCGGGTTGCGCTCGCTGCTCGACCGCGCCCTGGCGTTCGGCAAGGGCGTGGTCCTGGTCAGGGGACCGCGCAGCGAAACCGTCTTCTCCACCCACCGGGCCTGTCCCGGCTGCGGCCGCAGCTTTGACGAGCTCGACCCACGGCTGTTTTCCTACAATTCGAGGCACGGCTGGTGCGAGAGCTGCTACGGGACCGGCCTGCAGCTGCCCGGCTTCGACGCGGAGCAGAGCGGCGAGGAAATCTGGTGGACGGACTGGTGGGAAGGTGAAACACCGCCCTGCCCGAGCTGTGGGGGCCGGCGGCTCCGGCCCGAAGCGCTCGCGGTGCGGTTTCAGGGGCGCTCCATCGCCGATTATACGGGCCTGACGGTCGGGGCGGCGCGAGCCACATTCCAGAACCTGGCGCTGGTCGGGCGCGAGGCGCAGGTGGCCCGCGACATCCTGCCGGAGCTGCAGGCTCGCCTGAGATTCCTCGACGAGGTGGGGCTGTCTTACCTCAGCCTCGACCGCGCAGCGCCCACGCTGAGCGGCGGCGAGGCGCAGCGCATCCGGCTGGCGGCGCAGCTGGGTTCCAACCTGCGCGGGGTGTGCTACATCCTCGACGAGCCGACCATCGGCCTGCATCCGCGCGACAACGGCATGCTGCTCGATACGCTTGGCCGGCTGGAGGGCAAGGGCAACACCATTGTCGTCGTCGAGCACGACGAGGACACCATCCGTCGGGCCCGACACGTCATCGACCTGGGACCGGGTGCAGGTACGGACGGCGGCGAGCTGGTGGCGGCCGGCAGCGTCAGCGCCCTGATGCGCGAGGCGCGGTCACTCACGGGCCGTTTTCTGGCCCGGCCGCTGCGACACCCGCTGTTGGAGCGCCGGACGGTCAAGCTCAAGGGCAGGGGCGCAGACCCATTCATCGAGGTGCAGGGGGCGTGCCTGCACAACCTCAGGAATCTGTCGCTGCGTTTCCCCTTGGGGCGACTGGTCTGCGTGACCGGTGTATCGGGGTCCGGCAAGAGCACCCTGGTGCGCGGCGTGCTTCACGACTCGCTGCAGCGCCTGCTGGTCCCCCGAGGCCGGCGGCGGCGCGCCGCCCCGGGTCCGGTCGGCTGCCGCGACATCCGGGGCGTGGAGCGTATCCGGCGGGTGCTGGAGGTCGACCAGACCCCGATCGGTAAGACCCCGCGATCCTGCCCGGCCACCTACGTGGGTGTGTGGGACGCCATCCGCAGGCTGTTCAGCGGCACCGCCGAGGCGCGCATGCGCGGTTACGGCCCGGGGCGTTTTTCCTTCAACCTGAAGGGCGGGCGCTGCGAAGCCTGCGAAGGGCAGGGGCTGAAGAAAATCGAAATGAGCTTTCTGCCCGACGTGAAGGTTCCCTGCGAGGTGTGCCAGGGGGCGCGCTTCAATGCCGAAACCCTGGCCGTGCGGTACAGAGACAGGAGTATCGGCGACCTGCTCGCCATGAACGTGCGGGACGCCACCGACTATTTTCGGGCGCACCCCGCAATTCACCACACGCTGGAGCTGCTCGAGGATGTCGGCCTGGGTTATCTCACCCTGGGTCAGCCCAGTCCGACGCTCAGCGGCGGCGAGGCACAACGGATCAAGCTGGTGACCGAGCTGGCCAAGGCGAGGCCCGCCGGGCGCCAGCAGCCCGCAAAGGCCGGAACCCTCTACGTGCTCGACGAGCCAACCGTCGGCCTGCACATGGCCGATGTGGAGAGACTCATCCGGGTGCTGCACCGACTGGTCGAAGCCGGCAATTCCGTGATTGTCATAGAGCACAACCTGGATGTGATCGCCGAGGCTGACTGGATCGTCGATCTCGGCCCCGAGGGCGGGGACGGCGGCGGCAGAATTGTCGCCGAGGGTCCCCCCGAGGCCTGCGCGCAGGCCGCGGACTCG
The DNA here is from genome assembly GCA_050118435.1 of Gammaproteobacteria bacterium. Classification (GTDB taxonomy): domain Bacteria; phylum Pseudomonadota; class Gammaproteobacteria; order DSM-19610; family DSM-19610; genus Thiogranum. The sequence goes on from JASFKW010000004.1 coordinate 54,904, forward strand.
CATACTGCCGGTTATCTGAAAGCTTTCCTGCGCGAGCGGTCGCCTTCCGGCCGGGGACGGGGGCCGGGCTGAAAGTCTTCAAAAAAAACCATCGCTATGTTGCTTGGGCAACGGCTGACCCCGGGTCCTATGTATCATCTGACGCGGGCCGCGCCAGGATTTCGGTCCCCGCCGCTGATCACATCAGCCCACGACAAACCCCGTCCCGGCCACATCCGGCGTCAGAATGACTGCGCCATCAGGCGCCTGCTCTTACCAGTAGTGATACGGCCGTCTCCATCCATGGCATTGTCTGCGCATGGCTTTCGAGACCGGGTCGTGGCGCCAATAATTGCCAATATACCCATATCTGGCGGCCCGCCACTGGTCGCGATTCAAACGGCGCAGGTCGGTCGGACTCGGGCCAAAAGGATCAAGAAAGCCGTACTCTTCCAGGTACGCCCACTGCGGATCGCAGCCCCCTCCCGGGTAACCGTAGCCGCCCCACCAGGCGTTGGCGGAAACCGGAAACAGCAGTGCTGCGGCGACGAGGCTTGCGAGCAGTTTGCCTTTGTTTCGATGGAGAAATGTTCTGCTCATGATATACCTCCCGCTGGCTCCCGCGGATCGCAGGAGACACAGCTTTACTTACTATTACCATACGCATCGCAGCAGGATATGCCTTGACGATTGTCAACTCGCCGCGCGCCACGGTGCGCCTGCGAGCGCATTTTTTTCGCCAGCGCCCCGGACGGGTTAAAGTGGGATCCTAAAGGCTGCATCGACGAAGCCTCGTGTCTCTCGACGGGACGCCGTGGAATCCATACCGGTAGGCTTGACGGCCGCCTCCCGTCGACAGACGTGAGGCTTTGTCAGGGTACGGCTCAGCAATGCCACCCGCGCGCAGACGCCGGGGGAGGAGGGAACGCGCATATGGACACTACGCCGCCACCGGCTGAGGGCTGTGGTCCCGTCGAGTCCTGGGAGCAGGAAGATGGGATGCTGACGGTGTGGCATCGACAGGGGACGACCCGCATCGAGGCACCGGCACGGGACATCCTGCGGGTGAGGTTTTCGCCCTCGGGGCGATTTCGCCAGCCTCGCTCCTGGGACGTGGCGGAGAAGCGGGCACGGGCGCCGCTCGAGGTGAGTGCGGACCATGCGCTGTTGCAGCTCAGCACCGGCGGCTTGCGCGGCGAGTTGTCGCGCGACAGCGGTGCATTGGGCTTTTACACGCCGCAGGGCCGGCCTTTCGCCGATGACTTTTCGGGCCCGGAGTGGCGGGACGTGGCGCTGGGTGAGATCCGTGGCCTGGCCGGGGTCCCCGATGCCGAGCTCCCGCCGGGTGCGGCCCGCAGCGCCCTGTTTCTGAGTAAGCGCATGGCTCCGGAGGAGGGCTACTTCGGCTTCGGCCAGCGCACCGGCAGGCTGAATCGCCGTCACCGGCGACTGAGCAACTGGACCATCGACATCTCGTCGCCCGGCCACTGCCGCGGCCACGACAACCTCTACCAGGCCCATCCCGTGTTCGTCGCCGTGCGCCCGGACCTCGCCTGGGGGCTGTTTCTGCACTCCACCTGGTACAGCGCCTTCGACGTGGGCGCCGAGCACGAGGACGTGCTGATGCTGTTCACCCTCGGCGGCGAGCTGGATTATTACCTGTTTGCCGGTCCCACACCGGCGGCCGTGGTCGAGCAGCTGACACGGCTCACCGGGCGCCCGGCACTGCCTCCGCTGTGGTCGCTGGGCTATCACCAGTCGCGTTGGAGCTACGGCAGCGACCGGGAAGTACAGGCCATCGCCGGAGAGTTCCGCTCCCGCGGCATCCCGCTGGACGCCATCCACCTGGACATCGACTACATGCAGGATTTCCGTGTGTTCACCTGGGACGCCGAGCGCTTTCCGGACCCGGCGGCGACCGTTGCGGACCTGCACCGGCAGAACATCCGCGCGGTGGCGATCGTCGACCCGGGCGTCAAGGACGACCGCAGCGGCGGCTACGCCGTCGCCGACCAGGGTCTGGCCGGGGATCACTTCGTTCGCAACCCGGATGGCAGCCGCTTTACCGCCCATGTCTGGCCGGGTGAATCGCTGTTTCCCGATTTCTGCCGGCCGGGCACCCGCCGCTGGTGGGGCAGCTGGCACGCCGGGCTGCTGGAGGCCGGCGTGGACGGCATCTGGTGCGACATGAACGAGCCCTCGGCGGTCGACCGCCCCTTCCGCAGCCCCGGGGTCAGGGACAAGCCGATTCCACTGGCCGCCGTGCAGGGCGAAGGCAGGGAGCGTGTGCTGCACGCGGAGGTGCATAATCTTTACGGCCTGCTGATGACGCGCGCTGCGGCCGAAGGTTGCCTGGCCCTGCGCCCCGGCCGCCGCCCCTGGCTGCTCACCCGCAGTGCCTATACCGGCGTGCAGCGTTACGCGGCCACCTGGATGGGCGACAACAGCTCCTGGTGGGAGCACCTGGAAATGAGTCTTCCGCAGCTGCTCAACATGGGGTTGTGTGGCGTGCCGCATGTCGGCGCCGACATCGGCGGCTTCTATCACAACGCCTTCGACGAGCTGTTCGCGCGCTGGATGGAGCTCGGTGCCTTCTACCCCTTCATGCGCTGCCACACCCGCACGGGCAGTCGTGCTCAGGAGCCCTGGGCGTTCGGAGCGCGCGTGGAGCGCGTCGCGCGCGCCATGATCGAGCTGCGTTACCGTCTGCTGCCGTACCTTTACACACTGGCCCACGAGGCTCATCGCAGCGGGGCACCGATACTGCGACCACTGTTCTACGAGTTCCCCGCGCGGGCGGAATACTACGACATGGAAGATCAGCTGATGGTGGGTCCGATGCTCATGCTCGCCCCGGTGTGCGCTCCGGGCGTGCGGCGCCGCCTGGTCGAGCTGCCCGATGGCCCGTGGTACGACTTCTGGAGCGGCGCGCCGGTGGGGTCGGGCCCGCTGGTGCGGGAAGCGCCCCCCGGCCGTCCGCCCCTGTTCGTGCGCGGTGGCAGTCTTCTCACCCTCGGCAACCTGCGGCAGTCCACCGCGGAGCCGATCGAAGAGCTCACGCTCGAGGTATTTCCGGGCTGTCCGGGCGAATGGACGCTGGTGGAAGACGACGGTGAGAGCTTCGATTACCGCCGGGGCGGGCTGGCCGAGACGCGGTTCACCCTAGAGGGGCAGGGCGGACGCCTCGTGGTGTCGGTGGAGGCGCGGCGCGGCGGCTTCCAGCCGCATCCGCGCGCCCTGAGGCTGCAGGTGCACCTGCCGGCTCCACCCGCGGCGGTGCTCAAAGACGCAGAGCAGACGCGGCGGTGGCGCTGGGATCAGGCTCGCGGCTGTCTGGAGCTGGTGTGGCCGGACGATGGCTGCAGCCACCGCGTCGAGATTCTCGGCGGCCCGCCGCCGGCAGCCGGCTCGGCCCGCCGTATCCCTGGCCCGGATCGCTGAGGAATCTTATTTCGGCAATTGGCGCTCGGGCTCAGGGGCGGTGCGCTCGTTCTGCGGCGGATTGACGATGATGGTGGGATGACGGGAGCCGTAGCCGTAGCCCGGGTAACCGCCCCAGCCATAACCGGGGTGGCCCCAGCCGTAATAGCCCGGGTAGCCGCCCCACCCGTGATAGGGATAGCCGCCGTACCAGGGGCCACCGTACCAGCGATCATGATAATCGTCATCGTCCCACCACGCCGCCGCGCTTCCCGGGCCCAGGCAGGCGACCAAGGCCAGCATAGCAACCGCTCTCGATTTCGTCATCACGCTCATTTTTCCTTATCTCCGCAAATCATGGATCTTTTGTGTGAGGCAAATCCTCCCGGACGGGATTATTAGTTAAGGATAGCCGAATTTCGTTCCCGATCCACGCGCTTCGAGCGGGCCTGGCGCCGCGGTCGCCCGGGCACGGGAGCGATTTTTCCCGCCCGAGCCGTCCCGCCGGATATCGACTCCGGTGCCGCAGGCCGCCACCGCTCGAGGCTTGAGACCGGCGCCACAGTGGTATACTCGATGAGGATCCCCGCCGTCTGCGGGAACCAGATTCGTCGCCTATGTTTCTGAAGAACGTTCTTTTCTCAGCCATTACCGTTGCCCTTTTCTTCGCTGGTGCCGAGCTGATACTGGCCGCTTTCGGTGTGCGTCCCATGCTTCTGACCGAGGATCCGCTGGTCGGCTTCGCGGAGAACATCCCCTTGTTCGTGGAAGCCGAGGGAGACGACGGAGCCCCCATACTCAGAACGCCGAACAACCAGCTGCGCCTGTTCAACTATCAGGAATTCCCCAGGCACAAGGACAGCGGCAGCTATCGGATCTTCTGCATGGGTGGCTCGACCACCTACGGTCGGCCGTATTCGGACCGGGTCTCGTTCTGTGGATGGCTGCGCGCCTATCTGAAGGCGGCCGACCCGAGCCGCAACTGGGAGGTGATCAACGCCGGTGGCATCAGTTTCGCGAGCTACCGGGTGGCAAGGCTGATGAATGAGCTCGGCCAATATGAGCCGGATCTGTTCATCGTCTACTCGGGCCACAATGAGTTCCTGGAGCAGCGCTCCTACGGGACGCTGGCCGAGCTTCCGGCCTGGGTCATCAATCTGAACGCCACGCTCAGCGGGACGCGCGTCTATACCGCGATGAGCCGGGCCATCGATGCGCTGACGTCCGATTCACTCGGACAGGCCCAGGCAGCCCAGCAGCTCGGGGGTGAGGTGGACGAAATACTCAACGATTCGGCTGGGCCCGACAGCTATCACCGTGACGAGACCCTGAAGCGGCAGGTCATCACCCATTTTCGTCTCAACGTGCAGCGCATGGTCAAAATTTCCCGCAGCGCGGGCGCCGAAATCATGTTTGTTCAGCCGGTGAGCAACCTCAAAGACATGTCGCCCTTCAAGAGCGAGCACCGCGCGGGGCTGGACGAACGGGCACGACAAGAGTGGGAGTCGCTGTATCAGCGGGGACGCGCGCTTCAGGCCTCGGGCGAGACCGGCGGCGCCCTGGCGGCTTATCGCCAGGCACTCGCCATCGATGAGCGTTATGCCGATCTGCATTACCGGGTCGGCCAGGTGCTGTTCGAGCGGGGCGAGTACGCCGCGGCGGAGCAGGCCTTCCGACGGGCCCTCGAGGAAGACATCGTTCCTCTGCGGATGCTCGACGCCATGCACCGCATCGTCGAGGAAGTGGCTGCGTCCGAGGACGTGCCCCTGATCGGCCTGCCAGGGCTCATCCGGGATGCTTACGCCAGGGAATACGATCACACCGTCTTCGGCAAGGAATATTTCCGCGATCACGTGCACCTGAACATGGAAGGCTACCGCCTGCTGGGACTGGCGCTGCTCGAGCGTTTGGCGGAGCAGGGCATCGCGACACCCCGGCCCGCCTGGGGCGACGAGCAGATCGAGGCGATTCGCCGGGAGGTGATCGCCGGCCTGGACCCGGAAATCGAAGGGCGTGCCATGCTGAACCTGGGGAAGGTGATGGACTGGGCTGGAAAGCACGATGAGGCGTTCGAATCGTTCAAGCGCGCCGTCCAGATTCTGGGTCCCAATCCCATGCTCTATGACCGGCTGGCCAGGTCTTTATTCCTCAGCGGAAGAAAGGAGGAGGCGATCCGATATCTGCGCGAGACACTGGAGCTGTTTCCCGGCATGCACGGCGTACACTCGAAGCTGGCGATGCTGCTGGCAGAGCAGGGCAACACCGAGGAGGCGATCGAGCACTGTCGCGCCGATCTGGAGCTCGATCCCACCGATTACAGGATGCATGCGGTGCTGGCGAACCTGCTCGAAAAGACCGGGGACACCGCCGGTGCCCTGCGCCACTACAGGCTTGCGCTCGAGCTCCGGGCCGACTATGAGTTCGCTCTGGTGAAGCTGGCCTACCTCCTGATCGATCAGGGTGAGCACGAAGAAGCCCTGAAGCACATCGAGGCGGCGCTGCGGGTCAATCCCGAGCAGCACAGGGCGCACAATGCGCTCGGTCTGGTCATGGAGAAGCAGGGCAGGCCCCGGGAGGCGGCTCGACACTACAGGGAGGCCCTGCGGCTCGACCCGGAGGACAGCGATGCCCGGGACAACCTGCGGCGCGTTGGGGCGCGCGACGGGGAGATCGACCTGCTCGGCGACGCCTCCGAATAGAGTTTTGTACCTGCGCGCACGGCCGGGCCCGGCGCCCGCCGCGGGAGCGGGCTTCGTCTGAGCGGATAAGGAGACACGATGTCGAAGCGGGACAGATTCATCGCCGGTTTGAAGGCGCAGCTGGACGAATGGAGCGCCGAGCTGCACAGGCTCGAGGCCAGGGCCGGTGAGGTGGAGGCCGGGGCCCGGCAAAAATACCGGCAGGCGATTGCAGAGTTGCACCAGCAACGGCTGACGGCCGAGGCCAAGCTCGATGAGCTCCGGCACGTCGGCGAAGAGAAGTGGCAAGAGCTGCGGGACGAGGCCGAAAAGGTCTGGACCGCGTTCAAAGCCGGCCTGGATGCACTGCGCGATTTTTCAGATCACGCCTAGGTAATCTGCGCGTAGCCAGGCGAGTGGGAAAGCCACTACTCCTTCAACGCGATATCGACGGATTCAGCGCCCCTGAGGTGTCCCGCCGCGAGGCGCCGCGTGCAGTGAAGGGCCGGACGGGTATCCGAAGCGCTCGGGCGGAGGCCCCGGATTGCCAGCCGCGAGATGCCGCCGGGGACCGGCGCCGCCGTCACTACCAGGGCCACACCCGCGGTGCAATCACGACCGTCAGGATCCCCACCAGCAGGGTCAGCGGCGAGCCGAAGAACAGGTAGTCCTTGAAGCGATAGCCGCCCGCACCGAACACCATGAGGTTGGTCTGGTAGCCGATGGGCGTGGCAAAGCTGGCCGAGGCTGCAACCATGACGGTCACGGCAAAGGGAACAAAGCTGACCTCGAGGCTCTGGGCCGTGGAAAGGGCGATGGGGAACATGATCACCGCGGCGGCGTTGTTGGTTGCCAGGGCGCTGAACAGGGCCGTTGCAGCGAACACGACGGACAGCGCCAACCAGGGTACGCCCTGGGCGAGCGACAGCAGCCAGTGCGCCAGGGTCGCCGCGGCACCGGAGTTCTGCAGCGCCGCGGCGATTCCGAAAGAGGCCGCGATGACGACCAGGATCTGCCAGTCCACGGCACGGCGGGCGATGCGGCCGGTGGTGCAGCGCGTGATGATCATGAGCCCGGCGGCCAGCATCGCCGCCTTCAGCATGCTCAGCCATCCGAGCGCCGCCACGAGCACCATGGCAAAGAGAATCGTCATCGCCAGCGGCGCACGCTCGTGGCGCACCGGCTGCACCGGACACAGGCTGCTCACCAGGAAGAAATCCCGCGAATTACGGTGCTGCTCGACGAAGGCCGGATGAGACACCATCAAAAGTGTGTCGCCGGCGCGCAGCTTGATGTCTCCGATTTTCCTGTCGATTTTCTCCCCGTTGCGCGCCACGGCGATGATGGCCGCGTTGTAGATGCTGCGAAAGCGCCCCTCTCGCACCGTCTTGCCCACCAGCGGCGAGGTGTTGGAAATGACCGCCTCGGTCAGGCAGCGCTCGCTGCGGGAGGAGTCGAGCTTGAAGACCTGGTCGGTGGCGGGCTTCAGGCCGGCGATTCGCTGCAGGTCGATGACGGACTCCACAATCCCCACGAACACCAGGCGGTCGTTTCCCTGCAGGCGTTCCTGAGGCGCCACGGCGGTCAGCACCTGTTCGTTGCGCTCGATCTCGATCAGGTACAGACCGGGCAACTGGCGCAGGCCGGCCCGCTCGATGCTCTTGCCCACCAGCGGGCTGCCCGGCTCCACCAGCATTTCCACGGTATATTCCCGCGCGTCGGCGAACTGGCTCGCCGGTCGGCGACGCTGGGGCAGCAGCCAGCGATGGGTGGCGAGCACATAGAGCAGCACGGCGACGGTCACCGGTACGCCGACCCAGGCGAGATCGAAAATGCCGAAGGCCGGCAGCGCGGTTTCATTGATCATCAGACCGTTGATAACCAGATTGGTGCTGGTGCCGATCAGGGTGCAGGTGCCGCCGGCGATGGCCGCATAGCTCAGGGGCAGCATCAGCTTGGAGACCGACAGTCGGTGCCGTTTCGCCCAGTCGTCGACTGCCGGGATGAAGATGGACACCACCGGCGTGTTATTGAGAAAGGCGCTCAAGCCGGCCACGGGGGCCATCAGCTTGAGCTGGGCGTGCGACAGCGATCGGGGCAGCCCCAGCACAGATTCGACGATCCAGTTGATGGCCCCGGTTTCGCGCAGGCCTGTGACCACGACGTAGAGGACTCCGACCGTCACCATCCCTTCGTTGGCCAGACCCGCGAGGGCCTGGGCCGGGGAAACGATGCCGCTCAGCAGCAGCAGCGTCAGGCCGCCCATCAGAATCAGATCCGGAGAAAAGCGGTTCGAGGCCAGCAGAGCGAAACACAGTGACACCACCGCGAGGACAAACCAGGCTTCCAAGGCCATAGAAAAAAGGATCCTCTAATCAGAAATGCCGCCATCGAACCACGCGGGTGCTGTCCTGTGCAACCATCAGCCTCGGCGGATCGCACCGCCGACCCCGATACCGTCGCTAGGAGGAAGGGATCTGCCGGAGCGATGGCTGCAGATCAAGGGCGGGCCGTCCTGAGCCGATTCAGCCGGGGCCGCGCAGGCGCCGGTACTGAGGCGGGTGCGGGGCGCTGAAACTATACGAACAGCTCGCTGCGCGCGGCCGCGGTAATGGCGGAGACCGCGGGGTGCTTGATGCGCCGCTCGGCTGAGATCGCGTAGTACCGCTCGGTGACCTCTTGCGTGCGGTCGATGACCTCGACACCGTACTTGTCGCGCACCTCCTGCTCGACGGCGCCGGGCGAGGCGAAGACGCCTGCGCCGCGCTCGCCGAACGCCTTCATCAGGGCGCGGTCCTCGAATTCGGCCACCACCCGGGGCTGGATTTCCTGGCGCTCCAGCCAGAGCTCCAGACTCCGCCGCAGGTGGCTGCCGGTGTTCGGCATCAGCATGGGCGCCCCGTCCAGGCTGCCGGGAAAGCCGGCGCGCAGGCGGCCGGCCAGCTCCGCTATCGCGAAGAAGGTGATGCCCGATTCCCCGCGTGCGTGGTTGTAGGCGCGGATGTTGAGCGTCGGATTGACCGGGCTGTCGGCGAGCACCACGTCCAGCTTGTGCACCGAAAGGTCCGCCAGCAGATCCACCAGCGCTGCCTCGTGGCAGATCAGGCGCACCGGCTCGGGCATGTTCAGCGCCGGTTCCAGCACCCGGTAGGCGAGGAGCTTGGGGACTTCCATGGCTACGCCCACCTTCAGTGTCAGGGTGGAGCCGGGCGTACGGCCGGCCAGGACGTCCTGCAGCTCGAGGCCGAGGCGGAACATCTCGTCAGCGTTGGAGAACACCAGGCGCCCGGTTTCGGTCAGAGTCAGGCTGCGACCCTCGCGGCTGAACAGTCGGGCGCCTACCTGCCGTTCGAGCTCGCTCAACTGGCCGCTGATGGTCTGCGGGGTCAGATACAGCGCCTCCGCCGCCCAAGCGATGGAGCCGTGGCTCGCCACCGCCCAGAAGTAGCGCAGGTGCTTGAGGTTGAGCTTCAGATTATGCATGTGCACGGTCCTTGCGGTGGCGCCTGCGGCTTCACCGGGACGCCGCCGTCCGGGCCCCGCGGGCGAACCCATCCCCCGCCACCGGCGTCGGCGAGGACTCGCTCCGCACAGCTCCCAGCGCATGTCTCAGGGATCGGCTGTCACCGGTGAGACAAAGCCGGCGGGTTTGACCGCGAGCACCGATGCCCGGGTGGTCTGGAGGACTTCCTCGGCGGTGTTGCCGATGAAGACCCCCGGAATTCCCACCCGCCCCAGGGTGCCCATCACGATGAGATCCGCCGAGAGTTTCTCGCTCATCTCCCGGATGGTTGGGGCGGCCTCGCCCTTGACGAGGTGGACGGCGTCATCGCCGGTCCCCAGTCCGTAGGGCTCGAGCAGGGTGTCCAGCCGTTCCCTGTGGCGCTCGCGTGTCTGCTCCAGCAGGCCTTCGAGCTCTGCCTCAGAGATGCGGGCGCGGCCGTTGCGCAGCATTGATTCCCCGAACAGGCGCCAGGCGTGGACCACCGCCAGGCGCGCCGATTCACGGTTCGCCAGCGAGGTCGCCAGATCCATGACCAGCCGGTCACGACCCGGGGCCTCCGCGTCCAGCGGGTTTACCGCGGCCAGCACGGTGCGGTACGGCAACGCCGCGTTGGGGCGATCGATCCACACCGGGCAGGGGCACTTGCGCAGCAGGTGCATGTCGGTGCTGCCCAGCAGGCGTTCCGAAAAACCCTGCGGTGCCCGCGCGGCCTTGATCACCAGGTCGTAGCCGCTGCGCAGCACTGCGCGGATGACCTCTACAAAGGCGGTCCCTGTCAGCACCCGGGTGTAAATCATGGTATCCGCTTCGAGGAAAGGTGAGACCAGACGCTCGAGCGTTTCATGCCGGCGCTCGCCCAGGATGCGGTTCAGATCCGTGCCGAAGCGTTGATCGATTTCCGGCGTTGACCTGGTTTCGTCCAGGACGTCGATCACCGTCAAGCGTGCGTGGTTACGCCTGGCGAGTTCCACCGCCCGCTCCAGGGCCGAGCATGGCTGCACCGCCCCGTCAGCAAAATAGACAATGTTTCTGAAGCGTTTCATGGTTCACCTCCAGCCCGAGGCGGGCACGAGCAAGGCTGACAACAGCAGGACGAAAACAAAAAGCCACAACACACCGGCGACCGGGAGCGGCAAGGCGCCTGCCTTGTCTGCCGCCGGCCGCCAGCGCGGTGGTGATATCCGAGCGCCGGCGCGACGCCGGGCGGCGCCCCCCCGTGCCGCGCAGCCGAAGGCGCGGCATCAGGTACAGGATGTCACCGGGCCGAACACGCAGCCCCGGCACCGGTCGGCGGCGGGTGACGGCCCATCCGAGCCCGGCCAGCACCAGACCGGCGGCGAAGGGACCCAGGCCGCCAGTCGACAGGGGGGGGCGCGAGCCCGACGGGCAGCCACAGGGAAAGGATCGCCAGTCCCAGCCAGATGAGGGTCGGAAGCCCGAAGCCGGCGGCGGGCAACCGGGCACGCTCAGCGGCACCACCAGCAGGGCCGGGAGCAGAAGATCACTCGAACCGACATGTCAAGCGTCTCCTCAAATGAGGCGTTTTGCGGGTACACACGGGCCACGGCCCGCTCCAGGCGCTGCAGCTCGGCGGTGGCATCGGAGCCGGCGTCCAGGACGTGAATCTGCAGGCGGTCGCCCTTGAGACCCGCCGCCAGGATCTCGGGCAGCAGTTTCACGCAATTGGTGAACAGCACCGACGCGACCGGGGAGCACGCACCGGCACCGGTAGCGGATCGGACCGCAGACCCGGGAGCAGGCCATGTGTCCGGAATACCGCACTCAGGGCCCATATCGTTGCCAGGGCCAGCACGGCCAGCTTGAGAGCGAGCAGGGCGCCCGGCAGGGAAAGGAGCATCAGGTGAGTCAGGCTCATGTCAGGTTCCTCACTGTAGGATTTTTCAGGTTTCGCGCCCGGACAACCGGGCCTTGGGTGCATTTATACGGTCTGCGCGGAAAAAACAAAAATCGAATTTCAATGCGCGAATGTTCGATTTTTCCGATGACGCCGGGTTTCTCGAGCGTCTCCGTCCAGCGGCTCCGGAACGGATTTATCGATGCAATAAAACTGACAAAGGTATTCAAGTAAATCTTTTAATAGACTGATTTATAAATATAATAAGTTTCTATAGCGTATGCGATCGCGGGCTGCAATCCGCGGATTGGAAGTCCTGGTCGATGTCCGGCCGCAACGGGCCCACGATTGTCTTCGCGATTTCAGGGGCCGGGGTGAGCTGCTCGGTGAGGGCGTGGCACCGGGTGACCGGTCGTGGGTCGGGAGAGGTGCGGAACATGCTACGCTTGTCACCAGGTGACCGGCTCCGTAAACAGCTGTTTTCGAACGGCCGGCGTGTGCCTGGGCTTTCCTCTGCAAATAGAATGCGTTTCCTGTATGTCGCGTAACAGGTTCGAGTCCCTCGGGAGCTGGTTGACCGTGCTCGTGCTCGGGCTGTGCTGCGCTGACCCCGCAGGGGCACGGCCGGTGAGCACTGCCGGCAGCCTGCAGCGCACCGTGGATCCCGTGGTCATTCCGGGGGAGACGCTGGGCGGGTTGATCGGCAGGCAGATCGAAAACATCCGTGTGTTTGCCTTGCGTGACGGCCGGGCGCTCCCGGTGCCGTTTCAGGTCGATGAGCGCGATTCGGCAGGGGACTGGGTCTGGGACGTGGTGTATCGTCGCCCGCCCATGGCGGAGAGCGAGGGCCTCCAACGCCCGTCGCCACGCCGACCGGTCACCTACGGGTGGGGAACGGTCGATGATCAGGATCCTCCGGGCGCTCCTGTTCTGGATGCAAACGACGTGCTGGTGCTGATGGCGGAGGATCTTGGCGACCGCAGCGCGACACCCTCGATCGCCGGCGCAGCCTCGACGCTGGAAATCGAAGTGACCGACAGGCTGAGGAGCGAACACGGCTGGGCTTACGTGGTCTGGTTCCGCGACGCCCCGCCGCCGCTTTCCGAGAGGCGCTACATGGAATACAACCGTGCGCGGGAGACGGTGAGGTCTCCACTTTACGAATTCAACGTCTCGGACGACCATCCCGCCCTGATACGCGACCTGCGCATCAACGACCGGGCGCTGGTCGAGCGGATCAGGGTCAGGGGCGAGGTCGACCTCAGTCTGCCGCTGCCCAGCCGGAGGATCGAGTTCAACGAAGAGGATATCCATGGCTATACCCAGGGCTACATCGCCGGTCCGGTGCGCATCGTCAAACGCAATATCGCGCACGTCTCGCTCTCCGGCGGACTGATCACGACGCGCAATCTCACCTGCGATCATTACTACTACCCACGCCACGTGGAGATCCCCGTGTGTCTGTCGGTGCGCTTCCCGGTGAGGGAGGTGGCGATGACGCTCACCACCGACTACAGCGATCCGCCGTTCCACCGTCTATACATGGGCGGGGCGAAACGTTCCGGTCCGCCCATCGCGGGCGACGACTCGGTGCGCGCCCACATGCACCGGCTCGGCAGGGAATGGATTGCCCTGGAGAGTGAGGAGGCCTCCCTGATCAGCCTGATGGTGACGCCGGAGGGTCTCGACGGACACGCCGACAGCCAACCCTGTCTGTGCCGCGGGCGGTTCGAATCAGGCGGCAGCGCGCCGGGCGAGGAGACCGAAGCCGGATTTTTGCTTACCGTGTCGGCCCACTGCCCCCGCGGCGACTACGTCGTCTATGGCATCCATGTGGCCCTCGCCCGTCGTTATGCGCCGGGAGATGAAGACGCGGCTCTCCAACTCCGCGACAACCGGTTGACAGCGCGGGTGTCCGAGGTTGCCTCGCTGCACTGATCCGCAACTGCACCAGGTCGGTGTGATCCGCGCATGCCACAGGGTTTGTGCTTGCGGGAGTGGGCCCGCGAGCGGTGCGGATGTCAGCCTCAGGTCGCGTCTGAGGCCGGCGCGTCCGATGCGTGCGGCAGTGTCAGTCGCAGGCCCTCCAGCGGAACCCCCACCCAGTCGGGACGGTTGTCCAACTCGTAGCGCACTTCGTAGAGCGCCTTGTCGATGACGAAAAGAGTAAGCAACGCCTCCGCGTGGCTCGGATCGGCGGGGTAGAAGCTGGCGCCGGTGGCGGTTTCGCGATAGGCGGACAGGAAACGCTGTGTCGCTCGTTGCCGCCAGTCATCTACCCGTGGAGCCAGCTGCTCCCGGTCGTGGGGTCGGTCCGCGC
>JASFKW010000005.1:0-63456 GCA_050118435.1 Gammaproteobacteria bacterium
GCTGCAGTGCCCTCAGGCATTACCTGCAGCAAGCTGAGGAACGCAATGGCATCGGCTGGCCCAAGGAAGTGGGCGAAATACAGGTCGGTCGCATCGATGTCGCGGCCCAGGGCGGCGGCCAGCTTACGCCGGTTGTCATTTGCAAACTCCGCCGCCATCAATGCCGAAACGCGGGCATTATAGCGCAGATCGAGAATCTGCTGGCGCCGTTGCGGGTCGCCGACGTCAAAGTGCCCAGCTCCGGAGACTTCGGCGATGTGCGGCACGAGCTTGCCGAGACCGTACTTTTCTCCGTGCGCCTTCACAACCTGCAGCCAGGTGTCCTCGGTAAACTGATACAGACCGGCTGCGGTCGAGCGCGTCGAGCGCGTCTCGGGATCGAAGCGACTCTCCACGGCGGCGAGCTCTGCAAGATAACCGAAGGGGGCACCCGTGCGCAGGTGGCTCAACTGCAGGGCGGCGAGCACTTCGCTGGGCATATTGAGCCGCTCGCCATCCTCGCGCGCCCGCCGTGCCACGGTCCTCACCAGCGATTCGAGCTTTGCCTCGTCCGAGAGGGACACCAAACCAGTCACCGGGAGATACAGGAGCTCGAATTCCTTCAATGCCTGGCGGGTCCGCACGCCCATAAGCCCATCGGCCCGGCTCTCCCCGAGATCAAAACCCAGCGCCAGAAGGTCCTCCTGCTGGCGCTGCAGCGCCGCATCGAAGCCCCGGCCGGTTTGCGGTCCTGGGGTGCCGGCGTCCATTGCGGCCAGATCCGCGCGCGCTTCCTCGGCGACCGGCGGAAACTGCCTCTGCTGTCCCGTCGGCGCAGCCCCCTGCCCGAGAACCGTCGCAGCGCGCCGCTCGGAAGCGCGCCGGGGATCCAGGCCCGCCGTCGGGCGCACGGTCTGCTCCGGCGGCCCGACCAGGCCTGCGCTGTCCCGACCGTCCCACACCGCTTTCCCACTCGCCAGAGCCCCCAGCAACAGCGGAAGACCGGCGGCGAGACGCAGCTTCGGCGACGCCAGCATTTCGCGTGCTCGAAATCCGCGCTTCGGCGGCTCCGACGCGAAGCTTATGGCGGCCGGCCCGCCGGACAGGGACGTGGCATCCGGGCGCCACAGGTGTGAGCCGTCACTCAGGCAGCGACCCAGCTGCCGTGCCGTGTCTCCGCCGGCCTCGGCCAGCCGCTGCGCCTGATGCATGGCCTCCAGCAGGCGGGAGGTGTGGGAGTGTAGCTGCCGCGCTTCATCCTGAGACCGCTTCAGCGCAGTGTGTGTACCGTCGAGTTGAGCCTGCAGCTCGTTCCGCTCCCGCTCCAGGCGTTCGTGGAGCTGTTCCAGCTGATCCTCGATGCCGGCCCGCCGCTCGCTGGCCCGGCCGAGGGAGGATTCCAACTCCCGCACGCGCTGCCACGCCGCGTCGCGCTCGGATTCGAGCGACCCGATGCGCCGCTGCAGCTCCGCGCGGCGCTCACGGTCGCGACCGAAAACGCGCTCACGCTCTCCCTCGCTGCGCTCCAACTCCCCCTGCAGGGCCAGCCGGGCGGAGTCCGCCTCGACCAGCTTGCGGTTCAACTCGCCAAGCCGGGCGTAGAGTTCGACCTCGGGTCGGGCGCTGGCGTCATTCGACACGGCAAGCCTGCCCATCACAGCACGTGCCTGCACGCCGATTGAATGAAGTCGCTCTTTCAGGTGCGGTTTGTTGGAAAACAATTCTTAAGCCCTCGCCATTGATCGCACCTGCCTGTGCAGCACCGGGACTCTGCTGCTCCTTACTGGTGTCCCGCGCGGTGTGTCTGGTTCCCGCTTCAAGCCACGATTGTACGCGACTCCGGACCCGGGGCGGGCATCAGAAAAGGAATTTTCGCGGCCGGCGAAGCAATAGCCCGCCCGTCGATGACGCTCCAAGCTCGGTGACGCAGCAGAGAGACGCGCGCATCGCGCCTGAAGCGCAGGGCAGCGCGGCCAACCCTTGAGAAGACGCCGGTCGAGTTTGCTTTCGCCTGCTGACGGCAACCGGATGATTCTCAGTCCGCCAGAGCTGATTTAGAATTTACTTATATCCCGTCCCTGGGGTATAATTGAGAACCATTCTCGTTTATCGAGATCGCGCCATGCCTGTGCAACCCCTCAGCGAAACTCCCGTCGGCCGCCGGGCCCGGGTCGTCGCTATCGACGGCGGCCGCGAGCTGACCCGCCGCCTGTTGGCACTGGGGCTGTGCATCGGCACCGAAATCGAGATCCTGCACCACCGCGGTCGTGCTGTCGTCGTCGGCAGCCAGGGCAACCGCCTGGCCCTGGGCGCCGGTATGGCTGACAAGGTACGGGCCGAGGTGCTCGACTGATGGGCGCCTGCCACGCGAGCCCGGCGTCCACACCCGAGCGGCGTGCAGCGCTGACCATCGCGCTGGCGGGCAATCCCAATTGCGGGAAGTCCGCCCTGTTCAACGCATTCACCGGCATTCGACAGAAAACGGGCAACTGGCCCGGGGTCACGGTGGAACGCAAGGAAGGGCGTTTCGAGCTCGAAGGCCGCCAGGTGGCGGCGGTCGATCTCCCCGGTATCTATTCGCTGGATGCCAGCTCGCTCGACGAGCAGGTAAGCCGCAACTATCTGCTGTCGCGCGAAGCGGACCTGGTCGTCAACGTCGTGGACGCGGCCAACCTGGAGCGCAATCTCTATCTCACCGTTCAGCTGCTGGAGATGGGCGTGCCGGCGGTGCTGGCGCTGAACATGATGGACGTGGCCCGCAAGCGGGGGATTCACATCGACACGGAGCTGCTGTCGCGAGAGCTGGGGTGTCCGGCGGTCCCGATCGTCGCCGTGACCGGCGAAGGAACCACCGAGCTCAAGGCGCGCATGCTGGCGGTCGCCGACGGCCGCGAACAGGGGGGCTTTCCCCTCGCCCTGGATGAGGTGGTGGAACAGGCGGTCGCCGACCTCGAGCCGGCGCTCGGCGAGCAGTCGATGCAGAACCGCCGCTGGGTCGCCATCAAGCTGATCGAAAATGACCCGCTCGCCAGCCGCCAGGCGCCTTCCGACATCGCTGCGAGACTCGCGGACTGGCGTCAGCAGATCGCCGATCGCGCCGGCGAGGAAGCCGACATTCTCATCGCCGACACCCGCTACGGGCACGCACACGCGCTGGCCCAGAGTGTGACCCGCGTCCGCGGCAGACTCACCCGTACGCTGAGTGACCGCATCGACCGTATGGTGCTGGGCCGATGGAGTGGCATCCCTTTGTTTCTGGCCATCATGTACCTGATGTTCCTGTTCACCATCAACGTGGGCGGGGCCTTTATCGATTTTTTCGACGCTGCCGCCGGTGCCCTGTTCGTGTCGGGTTTCGGGGAGCTGCTGCAGCGGCTGGGCGCGCCTGACTGGCTGCGGGTGGTGCTGGCCGACGGCGTTGGCGGAGGCGTCCAGGTCGTTGCCACCTTCGTGCCCATCATCGCCGCCCTGTATCTGTTTCTCTCGGTACTCGAGGACTCGGGCTATATGGCGCGGGCGGCGTTCGTCATGGACCGGTCGATGCGCGCCATCGGCCTGCCGGGCAAGGCTTTCGTTCCGCTCATTGTCGGCTTCGGCTGCAACGTGCCCGCGGTTATGGCAACCCGCACCCTGGAAAACGATCGGGAGCGCAAGCTCACCATTCTGATGAATCCATTCATGTCCTGCGGCGCGCGCCTGCCCGTTTACGCCCTCTTCGCGGCGGCTTTTTTCCCGACCTCGGGCCAGAATGTCGTGTTTGCGCTGTACCTGACCGGTATCGCGGTGGCGATCTTCACCGGTCTGCTGATGAAACGCACGCTGCTGCCCGGCACCAGCAGCGGATTCATGATGGAGCTGCCGCCCTACCACCTCCCGACGCTGAAAGGGATCCTGCTGCGCGCCTGGGACCGGGTGCGCCTGTTTGTCAGGGAAGCCGGTCAGGTCATCATCCTGATGGTCCTCGGTCTGACGCTCCTCAACTCCGTGGGCACCGACGGCTCCTTCGGGAATGAAGACACCGAGCGATCGATACTCAGCGCCGCGAGCCGGCAGGTGACGCCCGCATTCGCGCCCCTCGGCATTCAGGAAGACAACTGGCCCGCTGTCGTGGGGATATTTTCTGGGATTCTCGCCAAGGAGGTCGTGGTCGGCACCCTGGATAATCTCTACAGCCGGCTGGCGGAGGCGGACGCGCCCGGCGAAGGGCCCGCGTTCGATCTGTGGGAGGCGCTGAAGCGGGCCGCCGCCACCGTCCCCGCGAATCTCGCCGCGCTGCGCGACAGCCTTCTCGATCCCATCGGTCTGGGCGTCGGCGACCTCAATGACGCCGAATCCGCCGCGGCCGAGCAGGGGGTGAGTCAGGGGGTGTTCGGCACCATGCGGGCGCGCTTCGACGGCCAGGCTGGCGCCTTTGCCTACCTGCTCTTCGTGCTGCTGTATTTTCCCTGTGTGGCGACCATCGGCGCCATCAGGCGTGAGGCCGGAGCGGTGTGGGCCGCCTTCGTGGCGAGCTGGTCGACCCTGGTGGCCTACATCACCGCCGCCAGCTTCTACCAGATCGCGCGCTTCGACATACACCCGTCGAGCTCCGGCGCCTGGCTGGCGGGCCTGTGGGGACTGTTTGCCCTGGTGGCTCTCATGCTGCGGCGCTGGGAGCGGCGCCGGCCGGAGCCGCCCAGCAAACCGGCTGGCGCGCGGCTATGATCCTGTCGGAGATACGCGAGTACCTGCAGCGGCGCGGACAGGCCACGCTGAACGACATCGCCCTGCACTTCGATGCGGAACCGGCTGCACTGCAGGGCATGCTCGAGGTCTGGATCGGCAAGGGTAAGGTGCGCCGGAACCGGATCACCTCCGCCTGCGGCAGCGGCTGCAGCCGGTGTGATCCTTTCAGCACCGAGATCTATGTGTGGTGCGAGTCCGACAGCGACCCACGCAGCCTGTCACCGGCCGACTGCGGGCACCGCTGAGCCGCCTGAACGCCCCACACCCGGGCGTCCCCAAGCCGTTGGCACGGCCGAAGCCGTCATCGGCCGTGCTACGCGCCGCTGCCGGCTATCGGAGGGCTTTTATCCCGGGGTGACAGATCGCCGTCACCCGGCGAGCTTGTTCTGGATAGCCTCTATGACGTCTTCGCTCGACGTTGCCGTGACCGTCAGAAGCAGTCCTTCCTTGTCGTAGAAGCCGATCAGCGGTGCCGTCTTTTCGTTATAGGTCTGCAGGCGATGGCTGATGGCTTCCTCGGTTTCGTCCTCCCGCTGAATGACCGGGCTGCCACACTTGTCACACACACCTTCCTGCTTCGTCGGATTGCTCTTCACGTTGTAGATCGCCTGACACTGCGGATTCGAACAAGTCCGCCTCGTGGTGAGTCGGTCCAGAATCACCTCGCGCGGAACATCGATGTTCACGGCCATATCCAGCTCTATGCCCAGCCTGGCGAGCAAGTCCTTCAGCGCCTCGGCCTGCGGGATGGTGCGCGGGAAACCGTCCAGCAGGAAACCCTTCTCGCAGTCGGGCTCCTGCAGGCGCTTTTCCATGATGCCCATGATCAGCTCATCGGGCACCAGGTCGCCGGCCTTCATATAGGCCTCGGCCTGCTTACCCAGATCGGTGCCCGCCTGCACCGCGCCACGCAGAATGTCGCCCGTGGAAATCTGTACCGAACCGTCCAGCTTGGTCAGTATCTTGGCAACCGTGCCCTTGCCGGCACCCGGCGCGCCCAACAGAATCAGTTTCATTAACCTGCTCCCTCGCGAATTGCAAAAACCTGGTGTCCCCCCGGCACCCGAGGGCCCGAGGGGTCGAAATAACAGGGGCGCATTGTGCTTGCGCGGACCGGCTCGATCAATAGGCAGCGCGCCGACGACGGCGGCGCTACCGTCCGCTTTACTCTTTCAGCCTGATTCTCATCTGGCCTTCTTCGACACGGATGTCGTCCACACCCTCGGAGAAGCGCTTCCAGAAACCGGGGTCGGTCCCGAACTCGCCGACCAGATCGACGTTCTTCAAATTGCCGAGCCAGGCGTTGGGAATCGGCACCCCCATGAGACTGACGCCCTTGAGAATCACCACCGGCCTGCCCTGGATATAGGTCACCTCGACCCCCGCGCTCACGCGCAGGGTTTTTCCCCCGAGGATGGGAAAATCGGGCTCCAGCGGTACCAGCAGCCTGGCGCTGACCAGCTCTTCGGCCAGATCGATGGCCAGCTTGCGTGCCAGATCGGTATTCTTTGCAAGCATGGCGTTGAGCTCCCGCTCGCTGAAGCTCACCTCGCGCCTGGCACCCCGCTCAGTGTAAGGCTCCGGTTTCAGGTTGCCCCGCACATCGAAGTCGTCGACCTCGTAGCCGATCGCCTCCAGCTTGCCGTGTAGGACACGCTCTTCGCGGGCGCTGAGCTCCACCGGCTTGAACTCCTTGACGAATACCCAGCTCGCCAGCACCCAGTAGGTGATGCCGACCGTCACCACCACCGTGGCCAGGACGACGAGCAGTATCTGGGGCCACCGCAGACCGCGTGGGCCGGGTCCTGGCGGTACACTGGGTTCGGTCGGCATGGATCCTTTTCCTGTGGCAGCACAGGGTCGCGGCCGCCTGTGCCATCAAGCTAAACCCGGCACCAGGGCATGTCAAACCTGCACCCCGCGGTCGACGGCCGGTCTGGCGTCACAGTATCGACGCGCGGGCAAGTGCTCAAACCGGGAAGCGGAAGTCCTTGGGAAGCACCGCGATGCCACGGGCGGAGAGGTGGAAGCGCTCGCGGTCCCTGTCGCGGTCGACGCCCACGGTTTCGCCGTCCGGGATGACCACACCCTTGTCGACGACGCAGTGCTTCACCTGGGCACCGCTGCCGACGACCACGTCGTCGAACAGGATGGCATCCTCGACAATGGCCTCGTCGTTGACCCGCACCTGGGAGAACAGCACTGAGTGATTCACGCCACCGCCGGCAATTACGGTGCCGCTGCCAAGAATCGAGTTCACGAAGACACCCTCGTTGCCCGAGGCGCCCGGCACGGTGCGCGCCGGGGGGTGCTGGCCCTGGTAGGTGCGGATGGTCCAGTCCGCCTGGTAGAGGTCCAGCGGCGGCACGGGCTCGAGCAGCGCCATGTTCGCCTCGTAAAAGGCGTCGATGGTGCCGACGTCGCGCCAATAGCGATCCGGGGTCACACGTCCACCCAGTCCGCCGAAGCGGTAGGCAAGGGCGCGCCCCTCACCGATCATTGCGGGCAGGATGTCACGGCCGAAATCACGCGTCGAGTCGGGCTTGTCGTGGTCCCGCTGGAGCACTTCCAGCAGCAGCTTCTTGCCGAAGATGTATATCCCCATGGAGGCCAGCGCGTGGGCGCGGCCATCCGGCAGCGCGAGCGGGTACCCCGGCTTTTCGGCAAAAGCGCTGATGCGCCCGTCCGCCTCTAGCTCCATGACGCCGAAGTCGCCTGCTTCCTCTGTGGCCACTTCCATGCATGCCACCGTGACGTCGGCCTCGCTGCTGACGTGGGCGCGCAGCATCTCGGCGTAATCCATGCGGTAGATGTGGTCCCCCGAAAGAATCAGCACCCAGTCGGCATCGCTGCGCTCCAGCATGTACAGGTTCTGGTAAATGGCGTTGGCGGTGCCGGTGTACCACTCGCCGTCCACCCGCATCTGTGGGGGCACGGTGGTGATGTACTCCCCCAGCTCCGGATTGAAGATGGACCAGCCGTCACGCAGGTGCTTCTGCAGGGAGTGAGACTTGTACTGGGTCAGCACCAGAATGCGGCGTATACCGGAATGCAGGCAGTTGGCGAGCGTGAAATCGATGATCCGATATTTGCCGCCGAACGGCACCGCCGGTTTTGCGCGGTGTGCCGTGAGGGGATAAAGCCGTGACCCGACGCCCCCGGCCAGAATTATCGCGAGTGTGTTATCCAGCATGCCCGATCAGACGCCCGACTGCGCTCCACTGTGAGTCTGCGGTGGGCGAGTGCAATCAGCGTGCCCAAGCAGGATTCCCGGGCCGGGGCCGGCCAAAAGCCCGCCGGATGCGCAGACCGCCGACCGTCGCGCGCCGTGCACGCCCCGGAACGGGGCTCCGCATCGGTGCGGGCGAACCATCCCGGTGCACAGCGCACCATGATCCCGGTCAAAGACGCTGGATGCACGTTTAGCTAAAATTTGCATTTTTCCGAAGCTTGATTGGTTGGGGAGCGGCTCATGAACTCATTCAGCATCATTGTCACCGGCGCGCTGGGCCTTTTGATGATCGGCTTTGCGGCGCTGCTCTTCGCAGCCATCATCTTCAACCTTCAGATCGGCAGGAAATACCGCCAGAAGCTGGCGCAGGACATCGACAGGCTGCGGCTCAGCAAAATGCTCAGGGCGCTGGGCGTCGATGTGACCACCTATCTGCACAGCGAGCGCATTGTGGACATCGAGCAGCACATGAATCGCTGCGCTGGCTGCGGGCACACGGCCGAGTGCGACGATCAGCTCGCGGGCGGCAAGGTGGACGCCGCCAGGATCGGCTTCTGCGAGAATGAACAGTCGCTGCAGGAGATAGTCGAGAAGGAAAACGCCGCGACTGCTTCGGAGCGCTAGCCGGGAAGCACCTATACTTGGAGCATGGGAATACAGTGGTGCGCTGTGCCCCGCCGTCGGGTACAACCGGAAATGAGGAGGAAAAATCATGCTGCCTGTCGCTGAGCTCGAGGCCGAGAACAGGGAGATCCAGGATCTGCGCGTCATACTCTCGGTGCTGATTTCCCACTCCGACCTGCGCCACAACACGGTTTTCTGCGAGCTGCTGGACCGCTTCCGCAAGCGGCTCGAGAACCATCTGAATCATGAGTCCCGGGCGCTGTATCCCGAGATGCTGAGCAACCGGGACCACGATCTGAACCAGGTCGCGGAGAAGTTTGTCGCCAACACGCACGAGCTCGAGCGTATACTGACCGGCTACACCAAACGCTGGTGCAAGAACTACCATTCCGGCGACCGCGATCACTTCCTCGACGAGACCAGGGAAATTTTCCGCCTGGTGGATGAGCGGCTCCATCTGGAGACCAGTCGCCTGTTCCCGGCGCTGATGGGGCCCGCAGCCCAACCCTGATTGACGCCGGGCCGACGCCCAAGGAGCACCGAAAGCTCAGTCCGCTTCCCCCCTGTCGGGTGTTTCCGCCCGCCACCAAGCCTCGGAGCTCCGGGCTTTACCCTCACCCCAGCCCGCCACTGGCGCCTGAGCATGAGTCCGGAACCGAGCGGTCGTGTCTCAGGGACACACAAAAAAAGCGGGGTGCTGAGCACCCCGGAAAACCTTGCGGTTGGAGGAGATAACAATGACTACACCCAGTTTGCTGCATCAGCCGTGCCAGATATTAAATAGCAAATATTTCCAGCAGGTTATAAAAGTCGGACACCGACACGCGCCGATTTTCTGCACCTTCTTGATGCGCCGCGCACCAATCCGGTAGCCTGTCACCCGGCCGGGCGGGACTAGATTTCCCGCGTGGCGTGAAAACTGATATCGGGATGTCGCTCCATGGCCAGCTCCAGATTCACCCGGGTTGGCGCGATGTAGACCAGCTCACCGGCCTGGTCGACGGCCAGGTTCTCATAGGCCTTTTCCCGAAAGCGCTCCAGCATTCTGGCATCGCCGCAGCGGACCCAGCGCGCCGTGGCGACCGAAACGGGCTCAAACCGGCAGTCGACCTTGTACTCGTCCCTGAGCCGCTGAGCGACCACATCGAACTGGAGCACGCCCACTGCCCCCAGAATCAGGTCATTGTTTTTCAACGGCCGGAACAGCTGGGTTGCACCCTCTTCGCTCAGTTGCTCCAGGCCTTTCTGCAGCGCCTTCATGCGTAGCGGGTCTTTGAGCACCGCACGTCGGAACAGCTCTGGCGCAAAGTTGGGTATGCCGGTGTACTTGAGCTCCTCCCCCTGGGTGAAGGTGTCCCCGATGCGGATGGTGCCGTGGTTGTGGAGGCCGATGATGTCGCCCGGGTAGGCTTCGTCCACGTGCCCGCGGTCAGCGGCCAGAAAAGTGAGCGCGTTGGCGACCTGAACGTCCCGGCCGATGCGTACGTGGCGCATTTTCATTCCCTTCCGGTACAGGCCCGAACAGACGCGGAAGAACGCGATACGGTCGCGGTGCTGCGGGTCCATGTTGGCCTGGATCTTGAAGACGAAACCGGTCAGCCTGTCTTCCAGCGGTTCCACGCTGCGCGTCGTCGTCTCCCGCGCCAGCGGCGGCGGCGCGTACTCGACAAAATAATTAAGCAGCTCCTGCACCCCGAAGTTATTGATCGCGGAACCGAAAAACACCGGGCTGAGCTCGCCGCGCAGGTAGGCCTCCTTGTCGAAGCGGTGACTCGCGCCGTGTACCAGCTCAATCTCGTCGCGCAGCTCCTGCGCCTGGCCGCCCAGCACTTCGTCGAGCAACGGGTTGTCCAGCCCGGTGATGGTTCTGGCCTCCTGGCGCCGGCTGCTGTCGCCGGAGGCATAGAGGTAGACCCTGTCTTGCTCCAGGTGATAGACGCCGCGAAAGCGTTTGCCCATGCCGATCGGCCAGGTGATCGGCGCGCAACGGATTTTCAGCACGTCCTCGACTTCGTCGAGCAGCTCGATGGCGTCGCGCCCCTCGCGGTCCAGCTTGTTGACGAAGGTGAAAATCGGGGTGGTGCGCAGGCGGCACACTTCCATCAGCTTGATGGTGCGTTCCTCCACGCCCTTGGCCGCGTCGATCACCATCAGCGCCGAATCCACCGCCGTGAGGGTACGGTAGGTGTCCTCGGAGAAATCCTCGTGGCCAGGCGTGTCTAGCAGATTCACGATGGCCTCCTTGTAGGGAAACTGCATGACGGACGAGGTCACGGAGATTCCACGCTGCTTTTCTAGCTCCATCCAGTCGGAGGTGGCGTGGCGCGCCGCCTTGCGGCCCTTGACCGTGCCCGCCAGCTGTATCGCCCCGCCGAACAGCAGCAGCTTCTCGGTCAGCGTGGTTTTGCCCGCGTCCGGATGGGAAATGATGGCGAACGTGCGGCGCCGCGCCGCTTCGTCGGCGAGAGTGTTCATAAGACCGGGAGATCACCTGGGTAAAGCAAAGCGCCATTGTACCACAGGGCCTCCCCGCTCCCGGTCCGCCGACGCACCCCGAACGCGGAGGATTCAGGGGCTCGTCGGACCCAGCAGCAGCCGCTGCAGGATCAGCATGTCGGCGACGTCGAGCTGACCATCATCGTTCATGTCGGCCAGCGTCGACTCGATTGCGCTGGGCGCTATGGCACCGCCGACCAGACGCAGCATCACCACCAGATCACCGGCATCGAGCCGGTCGTTGGAAGCGTCCCGGGGGGCGACGTCGCCCTTGTTGGAGGCCGTCGGGTCGGTGGCGTAGAGATTGACCTCAGCGCCATCGGAAAGGCTATCGCCGTCGGTGTCCACGGTCAGGGGGTCGGTAAAGTAGACATTCACCTCGTCGAAGTCATCCAGGCCGTCGCTGTCTGTGTCCGCGAGCAGCGGGGCCGTCCCCAGCGTCTGCTCGAGGCCGTCATCCAGGCCGTCGTCGTCGTCATCGGGGTCACAGGCATCCCCCACCGTGTCACCATCGGTGTCCAGCTGTGACGGATTGCCGGTCAGCGGGCAGTTGTCGATCGCATCGCACACCCCGTCGGCGTCGCCGTCATCGCATCCAAGCATCAAGAGGGGCTCCTGGATGCCGTCCGGATCGTCGGCGCATTGGCCGTCGGGACTGTTGGCGCAGGGCGCCGGATCTCCATCGTTCAACAGCGCCACCTTCACGGTGGCGGGCGTCGCTCCCGGGTTGTCGACGAGGTACAGCGCCGCTGCGCCCGCCACATGGGGCGCTGCCATGCTGGTGCCGTCCTTTACGCCGGTGCCGCCCCCGGGAACGGTCGAGCGAATGCGGATGCCAGGCGCAAGGATGTCGACGCCCGAGCCAAAGTTGCTGAAACAGGCGAACGAGTCGTCCACGTTCTCGGTGCAATTGGCCGGTGAGCCGAATGAGACGCTGCCGCTTCCCGTGCCGCCGGCCCGGCCGTCGAAATCGGCCAGCGCCGACACCGTGATCACATCCGTATGCCCGGCCGGAAACACCTGAGAAACGTCGATCTTCTCGTTCCCGGCGGCCACCACGTACACCACCCCGGCCTGGACCGAGTTGGCAATGGCATCGTCCAGCGACTGGCTGGAGCCGCTGCCGCTGAGGCTCATATTGACCACCTCGATTTGGGCGGCGTGCTGAGTGACGTAGTCGACCCCGGCGATGATCTGGGAGAGGTAGCCGCTGCCGGAATCCTCGAGCACCTTGACTGCCCAGATGCGCGCGCCGGGCGCCATCCCGACCACGCCGAAGCCGTTGTCAAGCGCGGCCACGGTACCCGCCACGTGGGTGCCGTGCCCGTTTCCGTCCATCGCACCCGTATCATTCTCGGCACAGGAGGCGTTGAACGGTCCTTGTGTGGAGCAGTAGGCATAGCGGTGCACGTTGAGGTCCGGATGGTCGAAATCGACACCCGTATCGAGCACGGCGATGTCCACGTCGAGCGGGTCGCCGACACCGTCGATGTTCGCCGTCGCATCCAGATCCGCGTTGAGGCGGTCGATCCCGGTCGGAAGGATCTGCGCGGCGGCCGTCATCAGAACGTCCGGCTCGACATAGGCGACGCGCGGATCGGCCAGCAGGGACTGCGCCAGCGCGGGAGGCATCACGAACGCGGCACCCCGCAGCGCGTGCCGGTATGTGAACACCAGCCTGAGGTCCAAACGGCTGGCCAGCTCGTTGCTCGCGGCCTCGGGCGGCACACCCTCACGGTAGACGACGATGTAGGCGGAGGCAGCAACGTCCCGGGCCGGGGAGACCGGAGGCGGATCCGCCTGCGCCGCAGCCCCGGACCCCACGGGCGACAGCAACAGGCAGCAGCCGGCGATTCGAGCGGCGAGGCCGGAGCGCACCCGCCCGCAGATTCTCCTTATTATTCTCGAGTGCATCTCCCCTCGACCGCGTCTGCACTGCCGGTTCTTCTTTGTACTCACTATACCCTGGAACGCCTCGGCGGGCGACCGGGGGCGCCGGCGGCACAGGCCCTAGACGAGGCTGCGCGCGAGGATCAAGGCATCCTCGCGCCCGTCCGCGGCCGGGTAGTAATTGCTGCGCACGCCGATCTCGTTGAAACCACACTTCCGATACAGGGAGATCGCCGCCTTATTGGACGGCCTCACCTCGAGCAGCACCAGGTCGGCGTTGTGGCGCCGCGACAGCTGGACGAAATGGGTCATCAGCCTTCGACCGATCCCCTGCCGCTGAGATTCCGGCCGTACCGTGAGATTGAGAATGTGCGACTCCCCGGCCGCGACGCTCATCACCCCGTAGCCCTCGATGCGGCTGGCGTATTCGTAGCACCAGCAGCAGTAGTCCACCCGCAGGCAGTCCTGAAAGATCCCTCTGGTCCAGGGAAAGGCATAGGCACGCCGCTCGATGGCCATGACGGCGTCGAGATCGGCCACAGCGAGCGGTCGCAGACGGGTCCCCTCGTCCAGCAGTATGGCGCTCATGAGTCCCGCTCCGCCCGGGTCTTGACCGCCAGCTGCAGGTCCTGCCACGCCTTGCGCTTCTCGACCGGCGAGCGCAGCAGATAGGCGGGATGATAGGTCGCGACCAGTGGAATGCCGGTGTCACGAAAACAGTGCACCCGGCCGCGCAGCCTGCCGATGGGTGCGTCGGTCCGCAACAGATTCTGCGCCGCTATGCGGCCCACTGCCAGAATGATCGACGGGCCGATCAATGCAATCTGGCGCAGCAGATAGGGCTCACAGCACAGGACCTCCTCCGGTTTCGGATCGCGGTTGTTCGGCGGCCGGCACTTGAGGATATTCGCTATGTAGACCTGTTCCCGCCTGAGGCCGATCGCCTGCAGCATGGCGTTGAGCAGCTGTCCGGCGCGGCCGACGAAAGGCTCACCCTGCAGATCTTCGTCCCGTCCCGGGGCCTCGCCGATCACCAGCCACTCGGCCCCCCGGTTGCCCACGCCGAAAACCGTCTGGGTGCGGCCGCCGTGCAGCTCGCAAGCCGTGCATCCGCTCACCTTCGCCTGCAGCTCACTCCAGCCCAGCCCGGTCGCCCCGTCGTCAGGCCGGGAGGCGCCGGCGGGCGCCTCCAGCGCCTCTCCCCGCGGTGCTCCGATTGGAGGCTCGCCCGCCGGCAGTGGACGCAGGCTCCAGGCCTGGATACCCATCGCCTCCAGGTACGCGAGCCTTCGGCTGGCCTTTGGGTCGCTCATCGCACCGCCGGGACCGTCCCGCTAGACGTTACCGCGCTGCGGATGCTCGCGATCTTCCGGCCGGATGATCTTGTTCAGCCCATTCACATAGGCGCGTGCCGAGGCAATGACGATGTCCGTATCGGCGCCTTGGCCGTTGACGATGTGGCCGCTCTTTTCCAGCCGCACCGTCACCTCGCCCTGGGCGTCGGTGCCGCTGGTGATGTTGTTGACCGAATACAGTTGCAGCTCGGTGCCACTGTGCACAATGGCTTCAATGGCCTTGAAGGTCGCATCCACGGGACCGCTGCCCGGGGCGCTGGCATGATGCTCTTCACCGTCGATGCTCAGCGTGACGGCCGCGGTGGGGGTCTCGCCCGTTTCGGAGCAGACTTTCAGCGACACCAGCTTGAAGCGCTCGTTCTCCGCCTCGATATTGGCCTCGGTGACCAGCGCCTGGAGGTCCTCGTCGTAGATGTCGTGTTTCTTGTCGGCGAGATCCTTGAAGCGCGCAAAGGCTTCGTTGAGGGCTTCTTCCGAATTGAAGCTCATGCCGAGCTCCTCAAGCCGGCTGCGGAAGGCGTTGCGGCCGGAATGCTTGCCCAGCACGATCCGGTTGGCAGTCCAGCCCACGTCCTGAGCGTGCATGATTTCGTAGGTCTCCCGGCTTTTGAGCACGCCGTCCTGGTGAATGCCCGATTCGTGCGCAAAAGCGTTGGCGCCCACAATCGCCTTGTTGGGCTGCACCGCAAAACCGGTGATGCTGGCGACCAGCCGCGAGCAGGGGACGATCTGGGTGGTGTCCAGGTAGGTGTCGCAGGGGAACACGTCCTTGCGGGTGCGCACCGTCATCACCACCTCTTCCAGCGAGGCGTTACCCGCGCGCTCACCCAGGCCATTGATGGTGCACTCCACCTGGCGGGCCCCGTTGAGGACGGCGGACAAGGAATTGGCCACCGCCAGACCGAGGTCGTTGTGACAGTGCACCGAAAAGACGGCCTGATCGGAATTCGGCACCCGCGCCATGAGATCGTTGATCAGCTGGCCGAACTGGTGCGGCAGGTTGTACCCGACGGTGTCGGGGATATTCACCGTGGTGGCACCAGCATCGATGACCGCTTCGATTACCCGACACAGAAAATCGAGGTCCGAGCGTCCGGCGTCCTCGGGCGAAAACTCCACATTGTCGGTGTACTGGCGGGCCCGCCTGACCGCCCTGACCGCCTGCTCCAGAACCTGGTCGGGCTCCATGCGCAGCTTCATTTTCATGTGGATGGGCGAGGTGGCGATGAAGGTGTGGATGCGCGCCGATGCGGCATCGCGCAGTGCCTCGCCGGCGCGGTCAATGTCGCGGTCCAGCGCCCGCGCCAGGCCGCACACCGTGGAGTTTTGCACAGCGCGCGCCACCGCCTGCACAGCTTCGAAATCGCCCGGGCTGGCGACAGGAAAACCGGCCTCGATAACATCCACCTGCAGGCGCTCCAGGGCCCGGGCGATGCGGACCTTCTCGTCTTTGGTCATCGAAGCGCCGGGGCTCTGCTCGCCGTCACGCAAGGTGGTATCGAATATGATCAAACGATCGCTGCTCATGATCTGCTCCAATGCGGCCTGCGCCGCCTGCGCGTCCACAGCATACCAGAGCGGCACGCCGTGTGCGTGTCAATTGTTCAAGGGTTTCCGGATGTTGCGTTTAGCCTCGCCAGGCAGAATAGTCAGCCGCCAAGCGGCAGCAGCAGGCGCAGCAACAGCGAAAGGCCGAGGCGGCCCGCGTCTGGGGAGGGGTTCATCGTGTCGCCGAAAGGGTTCATGCGCTCAGTTTCGATGCTTCAAACGGCACTATAGAACAAGCCATGCGGCTTGCCAAGCGGGTCAGGCGGGATGTCGCGCGCAAAGAAAAGGGCCCATCCCGGAGCCTTTTCCCCCACGACGTAAACCTGTCAGGCGCAGCGACGGCGCGCGATGCCCACCAGGGCGATCAGACCCGTTCCGAACATCCACACCGCGGCGGGGACCGGCACCACGGCACTCGCCCCGACGAGGGACACGACGGCGCTGTCAGCGGTGGCTCCGTCTCCGAGGCCCAGCCGGATCCGGTCGACGGGCCCCGGTGCCCCCAAAGCTCCGAGGTCCGCTGTAAAGTAGAAGATACCTTCGTCCGGGTTGGTACTGACCACATACTCCGTGTAGCTGTCCGCACCGGGAACAAAGCTCAAAGCAGAGACTGCTGACCCAACAGACCCGCTGAACAGCTGCACGGTCAAATTATGATCATGCGCTCCGACGACGAAAAACCCCAGGTCGTCGCCTTGAACATCGATCACCGGGGCGCTGAAAGCCAAATCCAGGAATGCGTCAGCTGACCGGCCGAGCACCGAGGTCGCCGCATTCTCGTCGGTGGCCGCAAGCGCAATGTCCTCGGGATCACTCGAAAACGTGTCGCCTGTCTGCAGAATGCCGCCAGAGCTCACCAACTCGCTGGCGGTAGCGGCAAACTCCTCGCCCAGCACCGAAACTGCAGATGCCGGTTGGGCACTGAACAGCACGAGGCCGAGAAGGCCGGGCAGCAGCTTTTTCATTGTATTCTCTCTCCCTTTTCGCATCGCTCGTCAGACATTCGATTTCACTGAGTGGCCAGGGGCGGAAGTCTGTCACGAGGATCCCCTGTGGGCGGCTCGGCCGGGCCGGGTACCGGTTCGACGAGGGGGGGCAGCCGATCGCGGGGATCGCCGCCCGGCGGCTCCTCGGGTCCGGGCACAGGCTCGGGGGAGCCAGACGGGGGTGGTTGCACACCGCCCAAGACCTTGGGGCTGAATTCGTTCGCCTCCTCGGGACGCGCATTGTATTTAGCATCCGGTGACAGCGCGGCGTCATAAGGCGCCGGCCCGCCCGCAGCGGGGCTCAGCACCGCCCAGCGGCCCCACTCGTAGACGGAGTCCTCCGCCACGCACACCGACTGACCGGCGCCCAGCGCCAGCACCACTCCCAGCCCCACCAGGCACCCGCTCCGCTTCATCGTCACCAGCCTCCGACTCTGCAAGGCTTTCCCATTGATTTCTTTATGATACCTGAAGCAACCTCTATGCCGAAGAGAAATTTTCCAAGCATTTTATTGCGTTAGATATCACCACCGGCGCTTTCGCACGGGAAATGTAAGCTATCCCGTCAGTCCGGATGCTCGAAAACCGCCGGTCAAAGACGAAATGCCTCAGCGCTTTCAATCGCTTAATTCGTCTGCGGCAAGGTTGGTTGCGGCAGCCATGGCATGTTAAGATCTTCGACATTTCCGGCGCCGCCGCAGACGTTTCATCGGTCGATGCGACCGCTTCAGGCGGGGGCCCGTCCACCCATGTCGGACCAGCCTCCTGCTGCCCGGCGGCTCAGAAGCTGCGCGAAAGCATCAGCATCATCTGGTACCGCTTGTAGGTGTACAGGTCTCCGATGTTCGAGTTGTTGTAGGTGCGCTCCCAGAAGACGTTGACCAGC
Organism: Gammaproteobacteria bacterium; assembly: GCA_050118435.1. Classification (GTDB taxonomy): domain Bacteria; phylum Pseudomonadota; class Gammaproteobacteria; order DSM-19610; family DSM-19610; genus Thiogranum. Next base: position 17,722 of record JASFKW010000005.1, read on the forward strand.
CAGTTTTTCAGCAGGTCGTCTTCCCGCTTGTACTCGTGGGTGACACCCAGCGTGGTGCGCAACTCCAGGTCGGTGCGGTCCTTGTCGAACAGGGGATCTTCGCCATCGTAGGTGTAGGCGCCGCCCCGCGCTCGGAGGTAGAACGCCCCGTTTTCCCAGGTGTCTGCGCTGTAGCCGGCGTTGAGTTGCCCGCCCCAGTAGCCGAACTGGTCGTCGTCGGCGAAGAACTTGATGGCCCGCAGCCCCGCGGTCGCCGCAATCGAGCGATTCTTCAAATAGTGGCCGATGGTCACACCGGTGTCCAGATAATCACCCTCGCGCCCGTCGTCGACGTCGCGATGGTAGAAACGCCGGGTGTAGTTGAAATCCCAGTTGAGCTCACCATTATCCAGTTGCCAGGTGATGGATGGCGTGACGCCGTTGAACCAGCCGAGCGCCTCGCCACCGATGGTGAGATAGTCTGATTTGAGCTGCAGCGATGCCCGCCAGTCGCGCAGCATCAGCAAGGCCGGGCCCGTGTTCAGGCTGGCGACCAGCAGATCGTAATCGTTCTGCTCGTGGTACCTGCGCCAGTAGAGGCCACCGCCGCTCTGCCAAAGCAGGGTGCCGGTGCGCTCGCCGAGTTCGACACGGTTGCCGCTCTGGTAGAGATGATCCACGCCGCCGTTGAGCACAACGGCATTGTCACTCTGGCTCGTGGACCCCGGCGTAAGGGTCAGATCCACGTCGCCGACCCGGATACCGGCATTGGTAGGACCGACATTGACATTCGAATCGTGCATGAAGCCCGCGGCGATGAAAGAGGAATAGTCGCTCTTGCGCCCGTAGCGCTCCGCGTCACGCTCCACCTGGGCCAGAAAGGCCAGAACCGTGACCCGGACTTCGGGCGGCGTGGCCGGATCGTCGAGCACTTCCTGAGCCAGCCGCTGGGCCTCCTCGTAGCGCAGAGACCGATAGTACGCCAGCGCGAGCTCCAGGCGCGCGCGGTGCAGCTCAGGCTCCACGTCGAGTATGTTGCTGAAGGCCCGGATCGCCGATTTCAGACGGTCTTCCTCCAGCGCGTCCAGTCCCGCCTGGAATTTGGCTTCGAGATCCGGGTCGCGCTCCTCCGCCGCTGTTACCGGGCCACCGAGCAGCGTCGCGGCAAGGAAGGTGCCAATCCAGTTTCTTTTCTTCGTTATTGCTTGAACCATGACTCGTCCCCGGTTAGTTTTGCCCTTTTGCCTGGGCCTGATTCTAGGGTAGCGACGGAAGCACTTGATCGGCAACTATACTAACAAAGTCAGCAACCGAACAGGGTTGAGCAGACCTGTCCGACGCTTCGCGTTCGCAGCCGTCCTGCTCGGGGCAGTCGGCCTGTCAGCGACCGCCGGCCCGGCCAGTGCCGCATTCCCCGCCGACCTGTTCGGCTACCAAGAGCGCAGGCAGGCCGACACCGGGCTTTTTGGGCAGTGGATACAGGTACTTGAACGCCATTTGCTGCTGGACACTGCGGAGGGCGATTGCAGCCGCAAGGCGCGCAACCGCTGCCACCTCAACGACTGGCTGGCATTTCTGGACCGGCTGAAGGACCGCGGACGCGACGAGCAGCTCAGGGCAATCAACCGCTACGCCAACCAAAAGCGCTACGTCCTCGACATCGACAACTATGGCCTGCCGGATTACTGGGCCGTCGCGCGCGAGTTCCTTTATAACAGCGGCGACTGCGAAGACTACGCTATCACCAAGCTGTTTTCGTTGCGCTGGCTGGGCTTTTCCGCCCGCGACCTTCGCCTCGTCGTGCTGCAGGACACGAACTTGCGGGTCCCCCACGCGGTGCTGGCGGTGGCGAACGGCGAGGACATCCTGATTCTCGACAACCAGATTCAGCAGGTGATCTCACACCACGACATAGTGCACTACGCGCCGGTGTACTCGATCGGCGAGCACGACTGGTGGATTCATCTGCTTCCGGACTGAACGGATGGACTGATTTGGGACGCACCGGCACAAAACCGATCTGGACCGGTGTGGCTGTGCTGCTCACGATTTTGGCGGGCGGTGCTCTCCTGATCAGCGCCTACATCCACAGAGAGCGCCAGCGCGATCTCGACGACTGGTCGATCCGTCTGGGCCTGATCGCCGAAGCGCGTGTGGCGGCCATCGAAACCCGGCTGCAGGGCAACGCCGACGCGCTGTCAGAGCTTGCCAACAACGCTTCGCTGCAGCTCTATCTGCTGCAGTTGTCGGAGCGGGACGACGCCCCCGAATCGGACGTCGAGCCGGCCCAGCTCACCTTCTTGCGCAACCTGATACTCGCCAGCGCGGAGCGGTCGGGCTTCATGCCGGTCGAAGTCGAAGCCGCGATTCCCGCAAATCTCCCAGCCCGCCACGCCACCGGTCTGGCGCTGCTGGACCGAGACGGCCGCCCGGTCGTATCCACCCCGGGCATGCCGGAGCTCGGCACGGGGTTTCGTAAGGCCATCGAGCGGGCTATGGAGCAGGGCAAACCCGTCTACAGCAGCCTGGTGCTGGATTCTCAGGACCGTGTGCTGATGGGCCTCGCCGTGCCGGTACCGGTCGCACCGGGCGCAGGCACCGACGGCGCGCACGGCGGCGTGCTTTTCGGCGTGCAGAGCGCCGAGCAGAACCTGTATCCACTGCTGGTCCGCGGCGCCCCGCTCACGGCGAGCGACGAATCCCTGCTGGTGGAGCGCGGGGAGATCCAGGTCATCTACCTGTCGCCGACACGCGGCGCCGGCGTGCCGACCCCCAAATCTCTTCCTCTGGATCGCCCTCGCCTGGCGGCAGCTGCCGCCGTGACGCAGCCGGGCAGTTTCGGCCAGTTTCGCAATTACGCCGGCCGTGATGTGCTGGCCACCAGCCGCCCGCTGCGCACGGTACCCTGGGTGGTGGTGCAGCAGGTGGACGCGGCTGAGGCGCTGCGCGAGTCGAACCGGCACCGGCGCTTCCTTGTGATCTCCTTCTCGCTGTTGCTGTTCCTCGTAGCTGCGACCCTGGTCGCCGCCTGGCGCCACGGCAGCAGTGTGCGGGCGCGCCGCGACGCCGACGAGCTGCGGTCGCGGGCAGTGGAGCTGCAGAAGCAGACCGAGCTGCTCCACGCGGTGACAGACAACAGCGAGGCATATGTCGCCCTGCTCGACGAACAGCAGCGGCTGCTGTTTGCCAACACCCGTCTGGCCAGCGCGACCGGCACCGTGCCGCAGGAGCTGGCGGGTAAAACCCTGGCCGCGGTCATCGGACCGGCGAACGTGGAGCCCCTGGCGGACGCGATGGAAGAGCTGCACAGAGACACGACGGCTCAGCACTGCACCGGCCACATGGTGATCGGCGGCGAAGAGAGGACGCTGCACTGCAACCTGGTACCGGTGAAGCGTATCGGAGAACGCTTCAATGCCACGCTGATGGTGCTGACTGACATCACCGAGCTGCAGCGCGCGCAGGAGAAACACGCCGCCCTCCTGCGCAGACTGATCGGCACCCTGATGCACGTGGTCGACCTGCACGATCCCTATTCGGCGCACCATTCAGCCCGCACGGTCGAGGTGGCCAATGCCCTGGGCCGCGAGCTGCGGCTGGACGAAGCCAAGTTGCGCACCCTGGACATGGCGGCGAGCCTCGCCAATCTCGGCAAGATCTCCGTGCCCAAAGACGTGCTGACCAAGACCGAGCCGCTCACCGACGCCGAACAGGAGCTGGTGCAGCGTCATGTACAGTACGGCGCGGAGATGCTGGAGGACCTCGAATTCGAGGGCCCGGTGCTGGACACGATCCGGCAGAAGCAGGAACACATGGACGGCAGCGGCTATCCGGGCCACCTGGCCGGCGAACAGATTCTGATCACGGCGCGCATCCTGGCCGTCGCCAATGCCTTCGTCGCCATGGTCAGCCCCCGCGCCTACCGGCGTCGCGTGAGCATACGCGAAGCGCTCGACCGCCTGCTCCAGGACGCCGGCACGCACTACGACCGTCACGTCGTCGCCACGCTGTTCCATGTCGCCGAAAACCGCAGCGACTGGTCAGCGTGGCAGAGCGAGACGTAGGCGCGGCGGGTTCCTGGTAACCGCAAGGGCGCAAGAAGGAAAAACATTTTCCGCCTTGCGATGTTCCCGCGCGCCTATGTTTTTTCGTTTGCGGCTTTCGTCGTGGACAGGCATCGGCGCAGCGCTGATTCTGGGACAGAATGCCGCCGGCGTTTCTTTAGCAAGCATTTCCTTCGCGCGCCTTAGCGCGCCTTCGTGGTTGACAATCAGGTCGCCTGATCGCGCCTCCTCACCCCAGCCGTTGCAGCCGTCGGCAGATATCGCGATGGATACTCGCCAGGCGGGCCTTGTTGTCCGCGGGCAGCCCCGGCACCGCCTCGACCCGCTCCGGGTAATCGCCGATCAACGCTAGGAGCTCCGCCACGCTGTCCCTCACCGATGCCTTGCGCAGTCCGATATTTGCAGCGAAGGTGAGACAGGCGTCGACCAGCGGGTCGCCGTGCGGCGCCTTCTCGCCGTAGCCACCGAAAGGGACGGCGCAGAGCATGTCGTGCCGGCTGTAGGCGCGCATGGGAGTCGGGTCATAGACCGGGGAGAAGCGCGCCTCGCCCTCCGGCCCGAGCAGGGAAAGATTGTCCAGATGCAGATCGCCGTTGCCGGTGAGCAACGCCAGCAGCAGGCGCCTGAAAAGATGCTCCCGTGCCGCCCGCCGGTCGGCAATCAGCGCCGGATCCGCCAGATCGATCACCCTTCCGATGCGGTCCAGTGAGCCGTCGGTATTGCGCTCGATATCCCGTGCACCGGCCGCGAGAACCGAGAAGAGGCTCTCCTGCGGGAGCGGCCCGCCCCGGGCGTCTCGGTCGAAGCGGGCAATAGCCAGCGCCGGCAATCCGCCCACTTCGGCGTGCCAGTAACGCGGCACTTCGAAGCCGGCCTCGCGGTGCAGATCCAGGGCCATGGCCTCCAGGGCGACCAGGCCGGGGTAGGCCGGTGTCCGCTCGATCTTCAGCACCACGTCGATCCGGTCTGTTCGCGGTGCCCTGTTCGGCAGACTGATGCGCCCGTCCCACCCGCCGGCGGGGATGGCCACCAGCAGCTTGGGAATCGCCCCGCCGACGCTCGGCGTCGGGCCCAGGCTTTCCAGGATGAAACGCGCATCCGCATCCAGCCAGGAGATCATCTCCTTGAGGGAAAACCCGAACTGCTCGCCGAGCGGAACCAGGGGCCCGCTGTCGGTATTCTGGTACCAGGCCTCGGCGGCCCGATCGTCCGCGAACACATCCACGTGCCCGATGCCGCCGTGTCCACACTCGGCGAGCAGCGCCAGGTCCGCCTCAAACGCGCTCGCCGGCTCAATCCCTTTCTCGCGCAGGTAGGCGAGCATCAGCTTGCGTTGGAAGTTGTGCTCGTCGGCGGGCGGTATCAGGGCGCGGAATCGCGGGTGCACACTGGCGGCGCGACGATGAACAATGGTGCTGTCACGAAACAGCCGCGGCGGGTAGACCAGGCTCAGGCCCGGCAAACCGCGCTCCGGATAGTCGCCGGCATACGTAAAACGCGCCTCGACATCGGTGACGTAGAGTCGCCCCATCTTCGCCGGCTCGCCGCCAAGGCGGGTCCACACACTCAGCTCGATGTCGCGCATCAGAACAGCTCGCCACGACCGACACGCTCGGTGAAGTCGTGGTCGGGCACCAGCGTCAGACGCAGCCCGACGGCGGCGGCCAGCCGGTCCAGCGTGTCCAGATCGGCCCGCCCCGTGCGCTTGATGCGCGAAATACTCGAATCAGGGACCGCCGCGCGCTCGGCCAGCACAGTCTGTGACCAGCCGCGCGAGCGCGCCTGGGCAAGAATATCGGCCATCAGACGGGCTGCGACCGAAGGCGCTTCGGGGTCTCTTGTTCCCATGTACGACTATTGTATCAAACGCCATTCATTGTCGTAAGCGACAATAAGGCATAAAGCATACGATTTATTGGCGTACACGACAATGGATTTGACACGTTCTGTGAACCAAGCAGCGGGCTTATTGCTGTTGGCGCCGCTGCCGGCGACGTTTGCGCAGCTGATACAGGGTCACGACCGGCCCGGAGACGACATAGAGCAGAAAGCCGAAAAACAGCACGCTGGGCGGGTGGCTGGACACCACCACGAACGCCAGCACCACAAGAATCAGGGCCACGAAGGGCACCCGGTTCTTGAAGTCGATTTCCTTGAAGCTGTAGTACCGGACCTTGCTGACCATGAGGACGCCCATGGCGGCGGCCAGCAGCGAGCCGAGGAGCCACATCTCGCTGCCTTCGAGCCCGTTGTCAACGCTGAACCAGACCAGTCCAGCCAGCACGGCGGCGGCCGAGGGGCTCGGCAGCCCCTGGAAGTAACGCTTGTCGGCGATACCCACCTGGGTGTTGAAGCGAGCCAGCCTCAGCGCCGCGCCCGCGGTGTACACAAAGGCCGCCAGCCAGCCCAGCTTCGACCAGATCCAGCCCTGTTCGACCATGCTGCGCAGCGCCCACTCGAAAATCACCAGAGCCGGTGCCAGGCCGAAGCAGACCATGTCCGACAGGCTGTCAAACTGGACACCAAAGGCGCTCTGGGTATTGGTGAGCCGCGCCACCCGGCCGTCGATGCCGTCCATGACCATGGCGACGAAGATGGCTATGGCAGCATTCTCGAATTGGTCGCTCATCGCCGCGATGATGGCGTAGAAGCCGGCAAACAGGCCCGCGGTGGTGAACAGGTTGGGAAGCAGGTAGATCCCCCGGCGTCGGGTCGGCAATTGCTTTTCCTCTTCGCCCATGCGTTCCCCCGGGCCTGCAATCGCTACTTGTGGACCAGAGTGGCTATTACATCAGAACCGGCTTTGAGCTGCGAGCCCGGCGTGACCAGAACCCGACTGTTGGGTGGCAGATAGACCTCGACGACCCCGCCCATGGGCACATGACCGCAACGCTGTCCCTGACCGACGCGCTCACCTACTCGCACGTAGCAGTGGGGCACGTTGCGCAGTGGGCCACGGTGCATCACCATCACCAGGTTGTCGCCTTCGTCGGTTTGCAGCCAGACACCGTGCGGCCGGTTCTCGCCGTCGCCGGAGTTGCGCGGCTCGAGCACCTTGCCCTCCACCGGGCTGCGCGTGCTGAACACCCCGGTGCGGCTCATGTTGATCACCATCAGAATGGCCCGGCGACCCAGGTAGCGATCGCTCACTTCCTCGATCGAAGTGACGACCCCGTCGGCCGGGCTCAGCACCGCGAGTGGGCTGGCGGGAATTTCGCGGCGCGGGTCGCGAAACAGGTAAACGATGGCAGCGCAACCCAGCCAGAAAGGGATCGACCAGACCCAGCCCAGGGTGTTCACCACGAACACCCCCGCCGCTAGACAGATGGCAAAGGGAATCCACCCGACCCGGGAAAAATAGGGATAGCGGCCTGCTGGCATGAGCGCGATCGCCTCTGTGCGGACCCGGGGTCACCGGCCGGTGACCCCGCTGCGCGTCAGTTGACCTTCTTGTCGACGATCTTGTTTTCGCTGATCCACGACATCATGCCGCGCAGCCGCTCGCCAATCTGCTCGATGGGATGCTGCCGGCCCAGGCGCCGCTTGGCTTTCAGCGTCGGCGCTCCGGCCTGATTCTCGAGGATGAACTCGCGCGCGAACTCGCCGCTCTGTATCTCGGCGAGGATGCGCCGCATTTCCGCCTTGGTCTCCTCGGTCACAATGCGCGGCCCGCGGGTCAGATCGCCGTACTCGGCGGTGTTGGAGATCGAGTAGCGCATGTTGGCGATGCCGCCCTCATACATGAGGTCGACAATGAGCTTCAGCTCGTGCAGACACTCGAAGTAGGCCATCTCGGGGGCATAGCCGGCCTCGGTGAGGGTCTCGAAGCCCGCCTGCACCAGTGCCGTGGCGCCGCCGCACAGCACCGCCTGCTCACCGAAGAGATCGGTCTCGGTCTCCTCGCGAAAACTAGTCTCGATGATGCCGGCGCGTCCGCCGCCATTGGCGGAGGCATAGGACAGCGCGATGTCCTTGGCCCTGCCGCTGGCGTCCTGGAACACCGCGATCAGGCAGGGGACGCCCGCGCTCTGCTTGTAGGTCGAGCGCACCAGGTGCCCCGGACCCTTGGGGGCAATCATGATCACGTCGAGGTCGGCGCGCGGCTCGATCTGCTCGAAATGTATGTTGAAGCCGTGGGCGAACGCGAGCGCCGCACCCTTTTTGATATTCGGCTCCACCTTATCGCGGTAGACCTTCGCCTGGTGCTCGTCGGGGGCCAGGATCATCACTACGTCGGCACCCTCGACAGCCTCTTCGATCGGCTTGACCGTGAGCCCGGCGTTGCGCGCCTTGGCCTCGGAAATGGACCCGGGCCGCAGACCCACGGTCACGCTGACACCGGAATCCTTGAGGTTGTTGGCGTGCGCATGGCCCTGAGAGCCGTAGCCGATAATACTGACGCTGGCCTGCTTGATGATCGAGAGATCAGCGTCCTTGTCGTAATAGATGTTCAACGCCATTGTCTTCACCCTGAGTCTGCATCTGAAATCGTTCTCTGGTTGCGGTCAGACGCGCAGCGCCTTCTCCCCGCGCGCGATACCCGTGACGCCGGACCGCACCACCTCGATGATGTCCGTCTGGTTGACGGTACGTACAAAAGCGTCCAGCTTGTCGCCGGTGCCCGTGAGCTGGACCGTATAGAGGGTGTCCGTCACATCGATGATACTGCCGCGGAAGATGTCCGCCAGCCGCTTGACCTCTTCCCGCCCGCCGTCGGCGGCGCGCAGCTTGATAAGCATCATCTCGCGCTCGATGTGGGCCCCTTCGGCCATGTCCATGAGCTTGACCACATCGACTAGCTTGTTGAGCTGCTTGGTGATCTGTTCGATCACCTCGTCGGTGCCGCTGGTCACCAGCGTCATGCGCGACAGCGATTCGTCTTCGGTGGGGGCCACCGTGAGCGACTCGATGTTGTAACCGCGCGCCGAGAACAGCCCGGCGACCCGCGACAGCGCACCGGCCTCGTTTTCCATCAGTATTGAGAGTATGTGGCGCATCGTCTCTATACCAGAATCATTTCGTTCTGGCCCGCACCGGCCGGAATCATCGGATAGACGTTCTCGGTCTGGTCGGTGAGAAAATCCATGAACACAAGCCGGTCTTTCATCTTCATCGCCTCCCGGAGCGCCGGCTCCACATCCTCAGGCCGCGTGATCTGCATGCCGACGTGGCCATAGGCCTCGGCCAGCTTGACGAAGTCCGGCAGCGATTCCATGTAGGACATCGCGTAGCGGCCCTGGTAGAAAAACTCCTGCCATTGCCGCACCATGCCCAGATACCGGTTGTTGAGATTGACGATCTTGATCGGCAGTGCGTACTGGCGGCAGGTGGACAACTCCTGGATGCACATCTGGATGCTGCCCTCGCCCGTAACGCAGACGACCGTCTCACCGGGGTGCGCGAACTGCACGCCCATGGCCGCCGGGAAACCGAAGCCCATGGTGCCGAGCCCGCCGGAGTTGATCCAGCGGTTCGGCTTGTCGAATTTGTAGAACTGCGCGGCGAACATCTGGTGCTGGCCCACGTCGGAGGTCACGAAAGCATTGCCCTTGGTCACCTTGTACAGCGATTCCAAGACGTACTGGGGCTTGATCAGCTCGCTGTCCCGGTCGTACTTGAGGCAGTCCATGGCGCGCCACTCCTCGATCTGCTTCCACCAGGCCTTCAGGGCGGCGGCGTCCGCCCGCGCCGGGGCCTCCTTGAGCGCGGCAAGCATCTCCTTGAGCACCTGATCCACGGGACCGACGATCGGCACGTCCACCTTTACGTTCTTTGAAATGCTGGCCGGGTCGATGTCGACGTGGATGATCCTGGCGGTCGGGCAGAATTTCTCCACGTTGCCCGTCACCCGGTCGTCGAAGCGCGCGCCAATGGCGATCAGCACATCGCAGTTGTGCATCGCCATGTTGGCTTCGTAGGTGCCGTGCATGCCCAGCATGCCGAGGAACTGCCTGTCGGTCGCGGGATAGGCACCCAGCCCCATCAGGGTGTTGGTGATGGGATAGCCCAGCTCACGGGTGAGCTCGATCAGCGGGCGGCTGGCATTGGCCAGGATGACTCCGCCACCGGTGTACATCATCGGCCGCTTGGCCGCGAGCATCAGCTCGATGGCCTTCTTGATCTGGCGCGGATGCCCGCGGCTGACCGGGTTGTAGGAGCGAATGCTCACCCGCCGGGGATAGTGAAATTCCGTCTTCAGGGCGCTGACGTCCTTGGGTATGTCGACGACCACGGGACCCGGCCGGCCGGTGGCGGCAATATAAAACGCCTTCTTGATGGTGGTGGCCAGGTCCCTGACGTCCTTGACCAGAAAGTTGTGCTTGACGCAGGGGCGCGTGATACCGACGCTGTCGACCTCCTGAAAGGCGTCGTTGCCGATCAGCGCGGTCGGCACCTGACCGGTGAACGCCACCATGGGAATGGAATCCATGTAGGCCGTGGCGATTCCGGTCACCGCATTGGTCGCCCCGGGCCCGGAGGTCACCAGCACCACGCCGGGCTTGCCGGTGGAGCGCGCATAGCCGTCCGCGGCGTGCGTTGCTGCCTGCTCGTGGCGCACCAGCACGTGCTGGACCTTGTCCTGTTGAAACAGCGCATCGTAGATGGGGAGCACCGCCCCGCCGGGATAGCCGAACACATATTCGACCCCTTCTTCTTCCAGGCAGCGAACAAAGATCTCAGCGCCAGTCAGCTCCACCTGTATTGTCTCCCGGGCTCCGGCCAGAAAACCGAAAAAAGTCCTTATAAAAAAAAGGTCTTACATGAAGGCATGGGTGCACCATGCGCAAGGTTAGAACCCGCTAATATGCCATCGTTCAGCGGTAGAATCCAGCGATTCTTGGGCCCGGGGAGCCTGTTCGGGTCGTCTGTGTATCGCACGACGAGCGGGACAGCGACGACGGTTTTCCGGTCGTCGAGGAGGACAGCCGGCGCCATTTCACGAAACGCATCGAAAAAAGACCGCTTCGCCGCCGCCGTGGCGACAGGATCACTCGGACAGGCTCCCAGTCCCCATATTGTGACGCCCTCCCTTGCCGCTAACCCGTGCAGCATGTTTAAGTACCCAGGCTTCAGCTCAGAGAGGAAAACCACCATGCGCTCAGGCACCTTACTCGCACTCGCCCTTGCCCTGGCGGCCACCTACGCCAGTGCCGCCATGTACAAGTGGACCGACCCCGGCGGACGGACCCAGTACGGCCAGTTCCCCCCGCCGGGTGTGGAGGCCGAGCGTATCACGGCCGCCGGAACGACCCATAAAGTCGATCCACAGAAAATGCTGTCGCCGCAGCAGCGCCTGCAGCAGCTCGAGAAGCAAGAGGAACAGCAGGGCGAGCAGGAAGCGGAAGCCGCTGCCGTTCGGCAGCAGCTCGCCCAACGGGAGAGCAACTGTCAGCTCGCGCGCAAGAACCTCGCCGTATTGCAGGAGGGCGGTCACCACCGCGTACGCCTGCCCGATGGCACCGTGACCTACCTCACCGATGAAGAAAGAGAACAACGCATCGCCGACGCCAACCGCCAGATCGAGGATAACTGCGACTGAGGAGACAATCCCATGCCCCTGCTGAAAATCGAAACCAACCAGAGCGTCGCGGCCGAAGACCGCAGCCAGCTGATCGCCAAGGCCTCGCAGCAGGTCGCCTCTATGCTCGGCAAGCCGGAGCGCTACGTCATGGTGAGCCTGCAGGTCAATCCCGCCATGCTGTTCGGCGGCAGCGACGCCCCCCTGGCCTACCTGGAGCTGAAAAGCATCGGGCTCCCGGAAGCCCGGACCGCCGAGCTGTCCCAGGGACTGGCCGAGCTCATGAAAGCCGAGCTGGACCTGCCGGCCGACCGCGTCTATGTCGAGTTCGCCGACGCCCCGCGCAGCATGTGGGGCTGGAACAGCGGGACCTTCTGAGGCAGAAAACCGGCACGCCAACCCTTTTCACCGCCAAGGCGCACGAAGGGAAAATTCAAGGAAACCGACTGATCGGAAATTCTTCTTCATCGCGAACGCATCAGCGTTCAGCCGCGAGGGCAAAGGCCGCGGCGGGAAGCAATCTCACAGAATTTGGAACCTGTCGCATAGAGATTGCCTGGCCCCCTGCGTTCCTCGCAGTGAAGGATCGATCAGGCCAGCTTAAGAGCGCTTTTCCTTTGTGAACCTTCGTGCGCCTTTGTGGTTAACAAACAGTAACTGCCCGTGCTCATGCGCTCTCTGCGGGGCTCAGCGAGCGGGCTCCTGTACTCAGCCCCGCCCCGCCGTTACAATTTTGCGCCTGAATTCACCAGGAATCCCGGCGCATGAAAGTCTCCCAGTTCCCGTTCAACACGGCCAAGGAAACCCCCGCCGACGCCGAGATTGCCAGCCACCGGCTGATGCTGCGCGCCGGGATGATCCGCAAGATTGCCGCCGGCATCTACAGCTGGCAGCCGCTGGGCTTGCGGGTGCTGCGCAAGGCCGAAGCCGTGGTGCGCGAGGAGATGAACCGCGCCGGGGCGCTGGAGCTGCTGATGCCGGCGGTGCAGCCCGCAGAGCTGTGGCAGGAGTCGAGCCGCTGGGAGCAGTACGGGCCGGAGCTGCTGCGCATGAGCGACCGGCACCAGCGCGAGTTCTGCTTCGGCCCCACCCACGAAGAGGTCATCACCGACCTGGCGCGCCGCGAGATCCGCAGCTACAAGCAGCTGCCGGTCAACTTCTACCAGATCCAGACCAAGTTCCGCGACGAGATCCGGCCCCGCTTCGGGGTGATGCGCGCGCGCGAGTTCCTGATGAAGGATGCCTACTCGTTTCACCTGGATGCCGCCTCGCTGGACGAAACCTACCGGGTGATGTACGACACCTATTCCCGCATCTTCACCCGTCTCGGCCTGGACTTTCGCGCCGTGCGGGCCGACACCGGCGCCATCGGCGGCGCCCATTCACACGAGTTCCACGTGCTCGCCGACTCGGGAGAGGACGCCATCGTGTTCTCCACCGACAGCGATTATGCCGCCAACCTGGAGCTGGCCGAGGCCCTGGCACCGGCGGGCGAGCGCCCCGCGCCGGCGGCCCAGATGCAGCCCGTCGACACGCCCGGCAGGCACACCATCGAGGACGTTTCGCGGGCGCTCGACGTGCCGCCGGAGCGCTGTCTCAAGACCCTGCTGGTGGAGGGCAGCGACGGTGGCGTGGCGGCCCTGTGTCTGCGCGGCGACCATACCCTGAACACGGTCAAGGCCGAGAAGCTACGCCAGATCGCCGCGCCGCTCAGCTTCGCCGGTGACGCCGAGGTGCGGTCGGTGGCCGGCTGCGGCCCCGGCTCGCTGGGGCCGGTGGGCCTCAGCATCCCGGTGATCGCCGATCGCGCCGCCGCGCACATGGCCGATTTTGTCTGCGGGGCGAACGAAGACGGCAAGCACCTCACCGGCGTCAACTGGGGCCGCGACTGCCCCGAGCCGCTGGTGGTCGACATCCGCAACCTGGTAGAGGGCGATCCCAGCCCCGATGGCGCCGGGCAGGTGCGCATCGCGCGGGGAATCGAAGTCGGGCACATCTTCCAGCTCGGTGACAAGTACAGCGAGGCCATGCAGGCCCGGGTGCTCGACGAGGGCGGCCGGGAGGTGACCATAACCATGGGCTGCTACGGCATCGGGGTCTCCCGCGTGGTGGCCGCCGCCATCGAGCAACATCATGACGAAAAAGGCATTATCTGGCCGGTCGCCCTGGCGCCCTTCCAGGTGGCGCTGCTCGGCATGAACCAGAAGAAATCCCAGCGGGTGCGCGATGCCTGTGAGGAGCTCCACGAGGAGCTGCAGGCGGCGGGCCTGGAGGTGATTTTCGACGACCGCGACGTAAGGCCCGGCGTGATGTTTGCCGATATGGAGCTGATAGGCATACCCCATCGGGTGGTCATCGGTGAGAAGAATCTGGATCAGGGACTGGTGGAATACAGGGGACGCCGTGACACCGAAAGTCGCAACCTGCCGACCGACGAAATCGCGGCATTCCTCGGAGAACAGCGCGGCCGATAACGGCCCCAGCGTGGGGCCGGCGGGTCTTGCGCGCCTCATGCGGTGCTTGGGTCTTTCGTCCGCGGCACGCCGTCTGGGCACCCTGTTACTGTGCCTCTGCGTGGCCGCCGCCAGCCAGGCGGCGACCACCGAGCGGCCCGACGACGCGCTGCGCCAGATTCTCATCCAGGCGGTGGTATCCTCGGACAGCTTTGCCGACCGCTTCGACGCCGAGGTGTGGCTCACCGACATGTCCCGGCGGCTGGATGCCAGGGTCCCCGATCCCAAGGAGCGCCTGCTGATCCTCAAGACGGCGCACTACGAGGCCACCCGTGCCGACCTCCCCCCGGAGCTGGTGCTGGCGGTCATCGACGTCGAGAGCAACTTCGACCGCTTCGCCATCTCTTACGCCGGCGCGCGCGGGCTGATGCAGGTCATGCCCTTCTGGCTCGACGAAATCGGCCGGCCGGAGGATGACCTGTTCGACATCCGCACCAATCTGCGCATGGGCTGCACGATCCTGCGCCACTACCTGGAGCGGGAAAACGGCGACCGCGTGCGGGCCCTGGCGCGCTACAACGGCAGCGTCGGCAAGACCTGGTACCCGCAGCGCGTGTTCAAGGCCCTGGCCAGGCGCTGGTACCGCCAGTAGCCGCGCAGCCCCCCGGCGACACGCCGCTGCGGGGCCGCGTGAAAGCTTCAGTTGCATGAATTCCGACGACAGCGCGGGCTGTCGACGCACGACTTACCGGACGAAGGGAGCAGCTCCCTGGGCTGTGGAATTCGCGGCACTGAGCTCCCGGGCGGCGCTCCGCGCGCCGCCCCCCGGCGCCAATCGCGCCGGAACGCGTTTCTAAAATACGCGTTTCCGCTACGACGGTGTGAATTGCCCCTCGCCCGTGGACTTATCGATCGTAATGGCCAGCTCGCAGTACACCGGATAGGAAACCGGATCGTCGCCGCAACTGCAGCCTCCGACGGTTTCCTCAAAGAAGACCCCCACCCGTGCGCGAATGGTCCCTTCGTCGCCCCCAACCGAAAGCACCGTGACATCAAGCCTGCCGGCGTCCACCAGACCGCCCTGCCCGGTCGCCTCCTTCAAAGGCAACAGCCCCGGTTCCAGCCGTTCAAAGTCCTGTTTGAGCGCCGCGTCAAAGGCGTCCGAACCCCAGGCGGCTACCGCATGCCCGAATCCGGGTATCGAACACGTCGCATCTTCTGTTCCCATCGGCGTATCCGGCCGTGTCGCCCGCGGTCAGTCGACGCCCAGCATCTTCAGATACTGTTTCAGGACCACGGCGTTGTTGTGCCGCCGGTCGCTGGCGGCAAACAGCAGGGTGACCGACCCGCTCCGGGCGCGCTGCGCAAGAGCGCGTACAGTCTCTCGATGACCCTTCAATTCCACGAGATAGCGTCTTCGGAACTCGCCCCATCGGGATGGCTCGCTGTGGAACCACTTGCGAAGCTCATCCGTCGGTGCCAGCTCTTTCATCCAGGCATCGAGCGCGGCCTCGTCCCTGGACACCCCTCGCGGCCAGAGCCGATCCACAAGCACACGGTATCCGTCCGCGGGACTGGCCTGCTCGTAAATTCGCTTGATCGCAACCGGCATGCGCATCGCCTCCGAGTCGGTGCCCGTCATGGCCATCTACCCGCCACCTGTCCTGTCGTAGGGAAATCGAGCATGCCCGAAACGGATCACCAGGATGGCAAGGGCGATAACCAGCGCCGCGCCGGCGATGCCCAACATTCTCCAGGTGTCCAGGTTCTTCATGTCCAGTATCAGATAGCGCGCCAGCGCCACGATGGCGATGTACAGAGGCATGCGCACCGGCAGCTTGCCCGAATCGAGGTAGATCGCCACCATCGCCAGCACCTCGAGATAGATGAACAGCAGCAGCAGATCCGCCAGGGTCACCCGTCCCGCGTCGAACATCGCGACAATTTCCGATCCCGTCGCGATGATGGTGGCAATCGCGATGACCAGCAGGCCCAGGTCCTGAATCCAGGTGAGCAGTTTGTGTCCCACAGTCGCAATGCTGTTCATAAAAGGCTCTGATCAACCCGTCATTGCGAGGAAATTTCCAAGCACCGCCACCGATCCTAGTGTCCGTGGCTGGCTTTGCCGTCCGCCGCAAAGCCCGGGAACCTGGACGCGGCGTACGTGGAGTGGCACGTCGTACAGGTTTCGATGAGCCGATAATAATGGAAAGCGGCAAGTTGCGCATCGCGGCCCACAGCCGCCGCCCCGAGCTTATCTGCTTCGCGGTGAAAGGCGGCATCCAGTTTCTTGAAGTAATCGGGCAAAGCTGTCGCAAGCTCCCGCCTTTGCGCCGGCGTGAGCTTCTGATCGAGGATGTAACTCGAGCTGATCCGTTTGCTGGTCTCTGAAACGCCTTCCCAGTCCCCCGTGGCAATTCCTACGGGCAGAGACTGAACGCCTGCAAGCAGTGCCCGCATTTCGCTGCGAAGCAGCTCCATGAGCTCGGGCGACAGCTGGAGCCCCCCATGATGCCCTTCCTTCTCCTGCGCACCGGCCAATGTAAAGGCGAGCCCCGCCGCGAGGACGAGCCCAAGCAAAATAGGCCTGACTGATTTCATCGTGCGACTCCTCCCATAGCCTCTGCATGACGCCCCCGGAAGCCCCGGCCTTTGGCGGGAGCACCGTTATCTCCAGGGGCAGGAATGGGCCGGATAATCATGTGCCCCTTCGTGTTTGCGCAACTCGGCCTGCACCCTGTTCGCCTTGATGATACCGACAGGCAGAAGAATTCCATAGGGAATCCACATCACATAGTTGTAAGGTCGAGGCAACACCAGTAGCAGCACCAGGAACAGGGTGACGGCGACCCACCCGATCACGGCCACGCGGACCATAAAGCCGCGCTCAAGAGGTCCGTTTGTATTCCTTATACTGAAATAGGTGCCGACCGCGCCTCCGGCAACGCCGAGCCCTCCGCCCACCATTCCCCCCCAACAGCCCTGCATCCATGATATTACCTCCCTTGGCCACCTTCGGCGCTCCACGCGACAACCGTTTACGCGCGCCCCAGAACTCCAAATCCCCCATACAAAGGGCTTCGCTGAATTTCCCATTCGTTGTGTTCTAACGTTCGACTTGTGACGCTCAGTAAAGCGCGCAGCGCCTTACACGGGCCAACACAAAGACCTGTTATCCCGTTTATGGTTATTCGAAGAACTCTACCTGCCCTGTTTCAAGAGAATATTTCGCACCGACAATCTTGAAGTTGCCTTGTTTCACCAGGTTCTCGAGCATTTGTGATCCGTGCATCAGATGGTTTGTGGCTGCGAGGATATTCGCACGAATAGATGATTCCAATAATTTATCAGGATCGTTTCGAAGATCAGTCCCGAACAACGGTTCCACACTTGGCCGAATGCGATTAACGATTGACAGAACATTAGATGATTTTCCCTCCGATGGTTTTTCTAGTTCGTCGATAGTTGCCCTAACGGCCCCACACATCGAGTGACCAAGCACAACAACCAGTGGCGTGCCAAATCGTTCTGCTGCAAACTCAACGCTACCGACCTGGGAAGGAGCGACAATATTCCCAGCAACCCTAATTACAAACAGATCCCCCAATCCCTGATCAAAAATGATTTCCGCGGGCACTCGAGAATCGGAGCAGCCGAGGATAATCGCAAATGGTTCCTGGCCCTCGACGAAATCGGCTCTTTGAATCTGTTTTACAATAGTATCGATACTGCGCACTCCAGCCACAAAGCGCTGGTTGCCCTCTTTTAATCTTCTTATCGCTTCGTTTGCCGTGATCATCGCTACTTGGATCCCAACCCGGGTAACGGTTCGGCTCAGGTGCGCGAGTTCAGTCCCGCCTGGAGCCGGTAATTGGACGAAACCGCTTGCCGGAGGATAACAGCGGCGCCCGAGCCGTGTTCGTTAGGTTCTCCAGACATCGACGCTTACTAAACCGGAACAAAGTAAGCGGACACGGTGATACGGGATCGTCGGCGGCAGGGACGCCGCCGTCGAGCCTACAGGGATGTATTCATGGCGCGTCCCGTAGAACCCTGTCCGCTTACTTAAGTACTCCTTAGTAAATGCGCCCGCCGTCACTACCATTTTCCTTTCTTCCAGCGCTTGGCGCTGAGGTTTTCAAGGCGTCTCCGATATCGGCCTTCATTCCAGGATTGTTCGTCACCACGTGCGAGCGCAAACATGTCCTCCGATAGCACTGCGCCTACTGCATGAATCGCTTCGTGTCGATCCAAGCCTTCGCTAACGAGCCTCGCTACGGTTGCCCCAACTGGTTTTATTCCCAAAGCTATCTGGTTTTCTACGACTACATGAATTGCGGCGTGCGCTCGTTCTGCAGCCGCCGGCGCTTCTTGCGCGTTGCGTCTATGAAATTGCTCGACTAAAGCGATTCGCTCGAGCTCAGTCTTCGCCTGCCACTCGTGGGGATCAGGTGCCTCGGATGGGTTGTAACTTTCCATGTTGTCCACTCGCGCTCTATCGGCGCATAACGACCCAGCTTTGCCGTGCCAACGAAGCGCAGCGTAGTTTGCATCCGAACGAGCGCCTTGTTAGCAGCATGCTTACCATAGCGCTGGATCACTCAACGGAGCTACGCACGATATTTGTACAGTCGATTCTGAAAGACCGCCTTTGTTAAGAGCAATTGCCTGCCACCCAAAAGGATACTGAAGTTCGTAAGGTGGAAAATATCCTGAGGCAACATCAGGCCTGAACCCGAACTTGCCGTAATATTTCGGATCACCATAAACGAAAACAACATTTACGCCCATTTTTGATAGCTGCTGCACGCCGCATTCAATCAGCTTTGAACCAATATGGCACTTTTGATATCCGGGCTTAACGCCGAGCGGTGCCAGAATATAGCCAATCCAGCTCCTATCGCTTTTGATATTTACAGGGCTGAAAGCTATGTGGCCAACCACTGTACCATCGGCTTCAGCCACCAAGGAGATAATTTCAGGATTCGTTTCTTCACTAAGCAAATTCACTGCAAGGGTTGAAACCATCTGCTTTTCGCCTTCAGAGAAGGCACACAAATGAACCTCACGAACATCGTCACGATCCAGATTTGTTGCTACGCGAATACGCATCATTAGCTGCTGACGCTTGCAGCAGGGGCGCGACGTCAGGAGCGTCCCTTGCCTGCACTTGTTAGGCGGCGTCTCGGTCCTTGGCCAGTCATCGCGATTTCCCAATAACAGTTATCGAAAAGTTGGATTCCATATCCGAATACTACTTGTCAAGAAGTTAAATCGGAAGGTGGTCCACCGGCGGGCGAATATACGCTCAGCGCGGTAACCGTGACCAGAATCAGCGCCATGCCGAGGATCTGTAGAGCGACCAGGCTTTCATTCAAAACCACGACGCCGAACAGCGACGCCGTGACCGGCTCGACCATTGCCACAATTGAGGCCACAGTGGGCGCAGTATAGTTGAGGCCGACGATATAAAAAATGAACGACAATCCCGCGCCAAGCACGCCTAGTGTCATGAACAGCGGCCAATCCGGCGTGCTCAGGACTGCAACGGTCTGGTCGATATCGCCCGGCCAGATGAGGAGGGTGACGAGTACAGCGAAGGCTATCACGAGAATCGCCTGCGGGCTGCCGTGCCGCGCCGCATACTTGAAGCCGAAAATGAATACCGCGTAGGACAGTCCCGCAAGCAGCCCGGCGCCGATGCCAATAGGCGTGACGGCGCCCGCGTCGACGTCGTAAATGCGTGTAAGCAATACGATGCCAAGAATCACCACGCCGATCGCGGACCATTTAAGCGGGGTGGGACTTTCGATTTTAAGTCCGAAAGATAGGAGATAGACGAATACCGGAGCACAGTACATCAGCGTCGCCGCAACCGCGACGCTGCCCTCCGAAATGCTCAAAAAATAGAATGAGAAGTTGCCAGCTACGCCTAAACCGGCAACCGCTGACCAGAACCATAATCGGCGGTTTGCTAATCCACTTCCACACGGGCGCAATACCAGCCAGACGAAAACGAACAGCAGCCCGATGGCGCCCCGATAGAACGAAACCACGAACGCGTCCCAGCCATCGGCCATGAGGATACCACCGATTCCACCTGATAGCCCCCAACATAGTGCCGCCAGCGCCACGAACGCCGTACTCACACTCGCCACTTGTCCTTCTTTTTGTCTTATGAGATTACCCCATCGACGGTGGCGAATACCGTACCATTGTGCAAAGCCTCGACCATCGGTCCCAATCGAGCGCTGAAACACAGATCTTTTTGGTAGCGACATCTACTTTGAGTACCCAACGCACTCCGTCAACGACCCATGTGCCGCCCAACGGTCTGCGCCAGGGGCGCGGCGATGTTCGCCGCGTCCCGCCCCGAAGGGGCTCACTGGGCGCGGTTGTTGGGCCCTCACCACCGGGCGTTGAAAAGAACACTGCGCTTTGCGCTCCAGCCCCATAGCAGCAATCCTTTCCAACTAGGCGCGGCCTCTCTTGAACCGCGCCTGATAAACCGCCGATTGTTTCCAATGCGGGCTGATTCTGGCGCACCCGCTATGCAACCGAAGCGACCGACATTTCCCAACTAGCTGTACTGTCTATCGGCGCCGCCGTAAACTGCGAGCGCGCTCTGCACCCCGCAGCGCTACCCGACTGCCACCCTGATGCTCGATAAATGCGCTGGACTCAACACCCCACCACACAACACCTATATTTCGGCGCGCTTTCATGGCGCCCAACGACCATTAGGCGGCGAAGGCCGCATAGCACCAAAAACGCGGCGATCGCAGGCTAAATATTTTCGGGTCTTATGATGCATGCGCCGCATATCCAGTCCGATTATTACAGCGTCCAAGTCCCTCAAGCCGTGAATTTTTACCGAAATTCCCGGCTGGCGGCAAACGCACCGGACTTGAACGGCGGCTGCCGCCATATCGATATTTCTCGGGAATAGGGTGCAGGCGCCGTGTAGCGCGTGTTTTCTGTCTGCAGACACGGTGCGGTATCGCGCCGTTCAACAAAGAGAGGTCGGGTAGTGCCGCCATATCCAAGCTGATAAAGATGCAGGTCATGCGAATCCCGCGACTTGATGTTTCCACGCTGTACTGTATATTTACACAGCTATATCATTGGCCGACAAGGAGCGTCGCATGAGTTAGGTACGCCTGCTGGATCAGGTGCGCGCGACCATTCGCGCGCTGCACTACAGCCGCAGCACGGAGGATGCGTATTGTTACTGGATCCGGTTTTATATCCGCTTTCACGGCTGCCGCCATCCGGCAGAAATGGCTGCCGAGCATGTGTCACAGTTCCTGACATCTCTTGCTGTGCACCGCAACCTGGCGGCGACCACTCAGAATCAGGCGTTCAACGCCATTGTGTTTGCGACTCCGGCCACTGGCACCCGGACACCGAGCGGCTCCTGCTACCCGTACAGGCGGCTGTACAGGCCCTCGGCCTTCATGAGCTCCGTGTGGGTGCCCTGCTCGGCGATGCGCCCGTCCTCGAAGACGTAGACGCGGTCGGCCTGGCGGACGGCCGACAGGCGGTGGGCGACGATGATGACGGTCCGCCCGGCGAGGAAGCCCTTCACGGCTTCGTGCAGGCGCGCCTCGGTCTCGGTGTCCAGGGCGGATGTGGCCTCGTCGAGGATCACCACTTGCGGGTCGCCGAGCAGCAGTCTGGCGATGGCCAGCCGCTGGCGTTGTCCGCCTGACAGCCGCACGCCCTGGCGACCGAGCTGCGATTCGAGCCGCGCCGGCATCTCGCGCACGGTGTCGGCGAGCTGCGCGCGCTCAAGCGCTTGCCACAGGGCCTCTTCGGGATAATCGCGGCCCAGGGTCAGGTTGTTACGCAGGGTGTCGTTGAACAGCACCGGGTGCTGCAGCACGGTGGCCACGTGCTCGCGCACCACTTCCAGCCCGATGCGCTCGACCGGCACGCCGTCGAAGCAGATCTCACCCGCCTTTGCCGGATAGAGGCCGAGCAGCACCTGCACCAGGGTGGACTTGCCGCCGCCGCTGGCGCCGACCAGCGCGACCTTCTGACCGGCGGGAATGCTCAGGGTGACGCCGTTCAGCACCGGCTCGCCGGGACGGTACTCGAACTGGATATCCTTGAGCTGAATCGCCACGCCGCGCTTGCCGGCAAACGGATTTTCCAGCGTCGGGTACTGCGGCTCCTCGTGCAGATCCAGCAGCCGGTTGATGCGCTCCAGCGCGGCCCGCGCCCCGAAGTAGGCGTACTGGATGTTCAGCGCCTCCTGGACCGGGCTCATCATGAACCACAGGTAGGCGAAGACCGCCATCATCTGGCCGACGCTGAGATCGGAGAACACGACCATCAGCATGCTCACCGCGCGGAACAGGTCGAAGCCGACCAGAAAAATCAGAAACGAAAGCCGGCCGGCCGCGTCGCTCTTCCAGGAAAAGGCCGCCGAATCGGTCTTGATGTTGAGCGCCGTGGCGATCACGCGCTTCAGATAGTAGCCCTCGCGGTTCGCCGCGCGCACCTGCTGTATGGCATCCAGGGTCTCGGTGAGCGCACCCTGGAACATCTCGAAGGCCTGGTTCTCGCGCCGCTTGAGGTGCTTGACTTGCTTGCCGAGCACCACCGTGAAGTACACCACCACCGGATTCAGGAACAGGATCAGCAGCGCCAGCTGCCAGTGCATCCACAGCAGCACCACGGCCGCGCCCACCAGTGAGAGCACCGCGATCAGGAACTTGCTCACCGTCATGCCGATGAACTCGTCCACGGCATTCAGATCGGTGACGAAGTGCGACGTCACCTCGCCGCTGCCCATGGCCTCGTACTCGGACATGGAGATGCGCCGCAACCGCAGCAGCAGATCACGGCGGATGCGGTAGACCACATCCTTGGCGATGAGGGTGAACTGACGCGTCTGCCACACGCTCAGCAGCACGGTGGCCAGCCGCAGCACCACGGTCAGCGCCAGGACCGTCGAAATGTAGAGCACCGGCCCGTGCCAGGATTCCGGAAACATCCGATTCATGGTGCCCACCATGAATCCGGGCTCTTCCAGCAGCACCTCGTCGACCAGCAGCGGCATCATCAGCGGCAGCGGGACGCCGGCCAGCACCGCGAGCACGGCGATGATGTGAGCGGAGATCAGCTCGCGGCGGTGCTGCTTGACGATCTCCAGCACCCGACCCCAGCTGTAGCGGCGGGTCGCTGCCCCCGGTTCGCGGGGCGCCGGCGGTGTTTCTGATTCAGCCATCCTGCCTCTCGAACAGGGCCATGGATTCGACGTGTGCCGTGTGCGGGAACATGTCCATCACCCCCGCCGCCGCCAGGCGATAACCCAGCTCGTGGACCAGTATACCCGCATCGCGCGCCAGGGAGCCGGGGTGGCAGGATACGTAGACCACGCGCGCCGTGCCCGTGTTCGCGACGTACGCCAGGATCTCCTGGGCGCCGCTGCGCGGCGGATCGAGCAGGACGCGGTCGTAGCGCTGCTGCATCCAGGGCTGCGCGAGCGGGTCGGCGCTCAGGTCAACCGTATAATAGGCGACGTTTTTCAGCCCATTGGCCGCGGCATTGTCGCGGGCACGCTGCACCAGCCCGGCCTCACCCTCGACGCCGACCACGCGCGCCGCGCGCTTTGCGATCGGCAGCGTGAAGTTGCCCAGGCCACAGAACAGATCGAGCACCTGGTGCTGTGCCTGGAGGTCCAGCAGCTCCAGCGCCTGGCGGACCATGGGTGGGTTGATCGCCGGATTCACCTGGGTGAAGTCGGTGGGCAGAAAGTGCAGGGTCAGATCATGGTCCGGCAGCCGGTAGCACAGCTCGGAGCGCGCCGGCCACAGGAGTTCGATGCTGTCGGCCCCCCCCGGTTGCAGGTAGAGGTGCAGCCCGGTCCGCTGCGCATAATCGACGAGCCGCTGGCTGTCGGCCGGCGAAAGCGGATCGAGGTTGCGAAACACCAGCACCGCGGCCGACTCCCCGACCGCCACCTCGATCTGGGCGATGCGCTCGCGCGCCGCCATGGCCTGGATCAGCTCGGCCAGCTCGGCCAGGCGCGGACCCACCGCAGGGTGCAGCACCTCGCAGCGCGTGATGTCGGCGAGATAGGGGGAGCGCTTCTCCCGGAAGCCCACCAGCACCCGGCCCTTTTTCCGCACGAATTTGACGCCGAGCCTGGCCTTGTTGCGGTAGCCCCAGACGGGGCCGGCGAGCGGGTCCAGGAGCCGCTCCGGCTGCACGCCGCCGATGCGCTCCAGGTTGTCCAGCAGGCTCTGCTGTTTGGCCAGGATCTGCTGCTCCGGGGCCATGTGCTGGAGGCTGCAGCCGCCGCAGATGCCGAACGCCTCGCAGCGCGGCTCCACCCGGTGGGGCGAAGCATCGTGCACGTCGCAGACCCGCCCCTCGTCGTGCCGGCGCGCCCGCCGCGTGTAGCGGAAGCTCACGTCTTCGCCCGGCAGCGCCCCGTCGACGAACACCGTCTTGCCCTCCACCCGCGCCACCCCGCGGCCCTCGGGCGAAAGCGACTCGATCGACACCCGCACCGGCTCCTCGGGCAGTCCGGCCTTTCTCTGGCGTTTGCTCATGGATCGAATGTATCAGCGAATGCGCGTGAACCATAACGGAACACGAAGGCACACCAAGGAAAACACGAGGAACCCCATGGTTGAATCGTCACTCCGGGATGGAACCCGTTTCAGGTAAGAGCGCAGCGACGAAGCCATGCCCGGGGTATTGGATGCAGCCGACCGTCGGGAGAAAAGCATGCCTGCGTGCGGCGTCCGTTGTCGGAAACTCGAGCTGGACCGCGCGCCAGACCCGGGACACCGCAGGCCTGCGATCCACACCCGATAAGCGGTATCTATTGGTGTGCCTTCGTGCCCCTTCGTGGTTTAAATGGATTTACCCTGATCGCTCGTCCAGTTGTTCAGGAACTCCCGAAAGTGCGCCTTGTCCTCCTGACCCAGGGTGTCGCGCAGCAGCTTGAGCTCGCCTTCGTAGGCCTGCGGCGAGAGGCGGCCGCGGATCAGATCGAAGCGCAGGTAGACGAGATACGTGTTGAGCACGTCCGTCTCGCAGTAGTTGCGGATGCCCTCGATGTCGCCGCCCAGGAAGGCGTCCCAGACTCTGGCGCCGCTCATGCCCATCTTGCCGGGAAACCCCAGCATGGTCGCGACCTCGTCCAGCTTGGCGGCCGCGCGCGGCTGGTAGGACGACAGCACGTCCATCAGGTCGGTGTGGCGCTCGTGGTAACGGCTCAGATAGTTGTTCCACTTGAAGTCGCGGTCCTCGCCGCCGGTGTCCCAGTAGCGCGGCGCCGGCACGCCGTGCAGCAGCGCGCGGTAGTGCAGCACGGGCAGGTCGAAACCGCAGCCGTTCCAGGACACCAGGCTGGGCGCGAACTTGTCGATGCCGTCGAAGAAGCGCCGCACCAGCTCGGCCTCCTCGGCCTCCGGCTCGCCCAGCGACCAGACCTTCACCCGGTCAACGTGCCGCAGCACCACCGAGATGGCGCAGATCCGCTGCAGGTGCAGCGGCAGGAACTCGGTGCCGGTCTGCTGCTGGCGCAGGCTCAGCATCGCCTTGCCCGCGTCCTCGTCAGACAGACCGCCGAGATCGTACAGACGCCGGCCGCTGTCGACGTCGGGGATGGTTTCGATGTCAAAAACGAAGATGTTGTGCATGGTGCGATATTAACCACAAAGGAACACGAAGGCGCACAAAGGACAAGATACTAAGCCGCCCGCTGACAAAGGCTCATGGGTCTCGATGGGTGTCGGCCGCAGGGACGCGGCCGTCAAGCCTACACAGATGTATCCACGGCGTCACTTCGAGAGACATGCAGCTTTGTCTATGCAGCGCTCAGTAAAGTTATACGCCAGCCTCTCGTGTCTCCGACGCCAGCCTGCGCGCTGCATACCGGCGCTGGCGAGTCCCGCAACTGCGGCAAGCCACATGGCGACGCGCGCAATTTATCTCGTTGTCGCCCAGCGGAGAAAATCAGTACCGCCGAGAAATGCCAGACAACAATGCGACTTTACTCGATCTTCCTTCGTGCGCCTTCGTATTCCTTGGTGGTAAATTTTTGACCAGCCTATTTCTGCTTCCACGCCCCGCCTTCCTGGTACCACCAGCCGCGCGGGGCGTTGGCGATCCAGCGTTTGGCGAAGGTGCTGCGGATCTCGCTTTCCCATTCGGGATGCCCGTTGGCGCGGGCGATTTCCTTGTACAGGGCGTTGCGGTCGCGGTTTTCGTCGGCGACCAGGGTGCTGGCGGTCTTGCGGTCGCGCAGCGGCACGGCGTTGAGGTCCCGGACGGTGATCAGCCCGTCCTGGGTCATGCCGATGCTGCCGTTGTCATAGAAAGGCTTCAGCTGCGGGAAACGCGCCTCCATGGAAGCCCGGATGCGATTAATCGCCGGCGACTGGATGTTGATGTCGGCGTTTGCCTGCGCCGCCGGCACCAGCCATTCGAGCAACCCGATCAGCAGGGGCCGGCGGCTGTCGTGGATATTCAGCGAGCTGCCCGTCTCGGGAGCCGGCGTCTGCGCCGGGGCGGTCTGGTCCTCGGGCTCTTCGCCGTAGACGCCGCGAATGATCTTGTCGGCCGCCTCCACCGCCTGTGCGGTCGG
Organism: Gammaproteobacteria bacterium; assembly: GCA_050118435.1. Classification (GTDB taxonomy): domain Bacteria; phylum Pseudomonadota; class Gammaproteobacteria; order DSM-19610; family DSM-19610; genus Thiogranum. Next base: position 44,347 of record JASFKW010000005.1, read on the forward strand.
AAAATACACGTTGATGGTCACGCAGGCGGTCGCCAGCAGCAGCATCCCCAAGGCGGAACTGATTCTGATGTTTTTCATTGGTGTCGGCTTCCTCTCTGCAGATCGGGCCATTATAGGCACTAACGCGAGCCGACGAAAAAGGTTACTGAATGCGCGGCGTCTCGCCACGGGTCACGGCCACCAGACGGTCAACCAGTGACTGCCAGTCGACTTTCTCGGCGTAGCCGATCACGTCGAGGCGCGGCGGGAGCCAGCGGCCCTGCACCAGGTAGTAACCGTTTTCAGCCGGGACCACGCCGCCCATGCGACAGACGCCGTTTTCCAGACGGCAGCGGATTCCCAGCCGCCGGTACGGGAAGTCTTCGAACAGGGTCAGGAAACCGCGTGACAGCGCGCCGCCGACGCCGCCCCCGCCCAGGTTGGAGATGTTGTCCACCGCGCGCTGGCTGATGCGGTGCCGGCTGTCGTCGTCGGGCGGTGTCTCGAAGTGCGCGTCAAAGGCCACCAGCTGCCAGGCTTCCATGTACAGGTTCTCGACCTCACCCTGCAACCGGCCTTCGATGCGCCCGAAGGAGAAGGTCCGGGTCAGGGTCTCGAGGTCCAGGCCATTCAGGCGCACGTCGGCCCACAGGCGGGGCACCAGACCCAGCGGTCGCTGGATGCGCAGGTTGCGCACGGTCACGTCGCCGCCGAAGACCTGCACCAGCAGCGTCCCTCCCACCGTGACCTCCCCGGCTTCATAGCGCACCCGGGGCACCACACCCGAGAGCGTTCCGCCCATGGTCGGCCAACCCAGGGCGGCCGTGAAGGCCTCCATCGACACCGGCGTCAGCGTGGCGTCGAGCAGCCAGCGGGCCTGCCCTTCCCCGTCCCGGCCCAGCTCGAACTCCTCGACCTGTAGCGCCCCGTCGAGCAGCGGCACCGCGAGCGGCTCGGTGATGCGCAGCCCGTCGGGCCCGGTCTCAAGCTCCAGCGCGGCCGCACCGAGCAACAGCTGGTGAAAATGCGCACCCTCCCAGGCCAGGCGCGAGCGGTGCCGCTCCCCCCCGGCCTCCCACGCCAGCGTCCCGTCCAGCGCCTGAACCCCGAACAGCCCGCTGCGCTCGCCGAACGACACCCGCTCCAGGGCCAGCCGTGCGGACCGGAGCCGGCCGTCCTCGAGGTGCAGCCGCCCCTGTAACCGCCCACTGGTGTCGAGCTTTCCCAGCACGCTGCCGGCCAGCCAGGGCTGCATCCAGATGGAGTAGAACTCGGGCAGCTGCGCCTCGTCGAGCTCCAGGTCGAGTCTGCGCAGCGGCTGCCCGGTGCCCATTGCAAGCACGCCCTCGACCCGGCCCCTGGTGACACCCGGCTGCTCGAGCGTCAGCGAATCGATGCGCAGCTCGGTGGAGGCCGCGCGCCAGCGCAGCCCGGCCTCGACGGCGAGCGGCCGGGCCGTCGAGAACTCCAGGTACAGCGGATCGCTGTAGAGCATCCCGCCGCGCGCCTCGATCGAGCCCTGCACCCGCCAGTCCTCTGCCTGTGGCGTGGCCCGACCGCGGCTGGTGAGCTGCAGCGCCTCGGCCGCCTGGTCGCCCTCGGCGTTGCTGTAGCCGGCCTGGTGCGTCTGCAGCTGCCAGTCAATCTCCTGCAGGCCCCCGGAATCCAGACGCGCCTCGACGCGCCCGCCGAGGGTGCCGGCGAGCGTCAACGCCGGGAGCGTGATGCCGGCCTTCGCCGCAAGCGCTGCGACCTGGGCCAGCCGCGCGTCGCGGATGCGCGCGGAGAGCGCCCAGGCGTCGGCGCGCTGGCGCACTTTCAGCTCCACCGCACCACCGGCGATCGGCAGTCGATTCATGGAAACACTCAGTTCGCCCGATGCGAACCGGTAATCGACCTGCACCGGCACTTTCTGGGCCTCAAGCCACTCGCTCGCCAGCGCCAGTTCGCCGTCGCGACACTGCACCGCCTCGGCCGACAGCTCGAAGGTGCCGCAGGTCAGCCGCAGGTCGCGGACGCGCTCGCTGCCGATCTCCGCCAGCGCCACGGACAGCGTCAGCCGGCTCGTCCCGGCCCCGCCCCAGTCGAGCTCGACATGGATGTCCTGTGCGCGCCACCCCGGGCTCTCCAGGGTCGCCCAGCCGAGCTCGACCCGCTCGATCGCGGATGCAGCGCAGCTCAGCAGCAACAGGATCAGGCCGCCGGGCCAGCGGCTCAATCGGGAAACACCCCGGTGGAGAGATAGCGGTCACCGCGGTCACAGATGATGGCGACGATCACGGCATTGTCGACCTCGGCGCTCAGCCTCAGCGCCGCGGCGACCGCCCCGCCCGAGGAGATACCGCAGAAGATGCCCTCGCGCGCTGCCAACGCCCGGGTGGTGTCCTCGGCCTCGGCCTGGCCGACGTCGATCGTGCGGTCGACCCGGCTGGCCTCGAAGATCGACGGCAGGTATTCCCTGGGCCAGCGCCGGATGCCCGGGATGGAGGCACCTTCGGCCGGCTGCACGCCGACAATCTCGATCGCCGGATTTACCTCCTTGAGAAACCGCGAGGTGCCCATGATGGTGCCGGTGGTGCCCATGGCGCTGACGAAGTGGGTGACCCCGCCCTCGGTTTCGCGCCAGATTTCGGGGCCGGTGCCCTCGTAGTGAGAGCGCGGGTTGTCGGGATTGGAGAACTGGTCCAGCACCGTGCCCTCGCCGGCGGCCTCCATCTCTTTTGCCAGATCCCGCGCCCCCTCCATGCTCTGCTCCCGCGTCACCAGGATGATCTCGGCTCCGAAGGCCTTCATGACCTGGCGGCGCTCCACGCTCATGTTCTCCGGCATGATGAGCACCATGCGGTAGCCGCGCATGGCGGCGGCCATGGCCAGCGCGATGCCGGTGTTGCCGCTGGTCGCCTCGATGAGCGTGTCGCCGGGAGCAATTTCGCCGCGCTCCTCGGCGTGCACGATCATGCTGAGCGCCGGGCGATCCTTGACCGAGCCGGCCGGGTTGTTGCCCTCCAGCTTGACCAGCACGGCGTTGCCGGTGTCTCCGGCAAGGCGTTTCAGCTTCACCAGGGGGGTGTTCCCGACAAAGTGTTCGATAGTGAAAAAATTCATACGGCACAGTCCTCTGGAATGCTCCGCGCGCAGGTCGCCCGCGGCCGGCTGGTGCGCGGGCACCAGGGCGTCAAGGGCTGCGGCGCAGGCCCGGCTAGCGTAGCAGCGAATCCGCCACGAGCCCAACTGTTGACGCCCCGATCCTGTGCTAGGCTTATTTGATGTATCAAAAGGGGGCCATTCCGGCGCTGTCCGCAGGTCGAAGCCGATGATCCGCGAAGAGGATTCGTCCGCCGCTCAACAGAAAAAGCTCGACCCGGGGAACGAGACCGCCGTGCCCGGCAGCCGGCTGGTCCGGCAGATCGACCGTTACCTGCGTCTGCTGAATATCACCCGCGAAGCGATTCTCTGCGTGGATGACAGCTGCCGCATCGTGGCCTTCAACCAGGGCGCCGAGCGGCTGCTCGGCTACAGCCGCCAGGAAGTGCTCGGCATGCCGGTGCTGGATCTGCTGTGCGAGCACTTTCGCTGCGAGGAGAAGCACCGCGTTGCGGCCCTGTGCCGCATCGCCCGGGAGGAGCATCTTGCCTTCCAGACCGACCGCATCATGGCCCGGCACAGAAACGGCTCGCGCATCCCCTGCGACGTATCGCTTTCGCAGTCACCCATGCTCGGGCACAGTCTGTACACCCTGGTGGTGCGCGACTCGTCGAAGCGCCTGGAGCGCGAGCAGCGGCTCGCCTACCGCATCGAGCACGATCCTCTCACCGACCTGCCCAACCGCGTGCTGCTCAACGACCGGCTGAATGCCGGGATTTCGCGGGCGGCGCGCTACGGGAAGCGGCTGGCGGTCGTCTACCTGGACCTGGACAATTTCAAGCCCATCAACGACCGCTACGGACACGAGCTCGGAGACTGCCTGCTGCAGGCCGTGGCCCGCCGCCTGATCGACACGGTGCGTCACTCGGACACCGTATCGCGACTGGGCGGCGACGAGTTCATCGTCTGCGTCGAGCAGATCGACAGAGCCGAAGACGGCCTCGCGGCGGCCGCCAAGATCTGCGACGCCTTCAATCAGCCCTTCAGCATCCTGGGCCGAGAGATCACCACCTGCGCCAGTATCGGTGTGGCGCTCTACCCCGATCACGGCCGCGACGTGGCCGAGCTGCTGCGCAGCGCCGACCAAGCCATGTACGCGGCCAAGGCGGCGGCATCGGGACCCCAGCTCTACCAGCGTCTGGCTGACGCAGACTGCGAGCCCTGACAGGGTCGGCCGCCCGCCGAGGGCCCCGCGCCCTGTCCCCGGGCTTTCTCGAGCCGCCTTTGTCGGTCAGTCGAGCGCAGTGGCCTCAACCCGGGAGCCGCACCGCGAGCATCAGGCGTTTCATTTCCCGCACCGCTTCCTGAAAGCCCGTGAACAGGGCGCGGGCGACAATGGCGTGGCCGATGTTGAGCTCGCGCACCTGGGGAATGGCCGCAACGGTCTGGACATTGTGATAGTGCAGGCCGTGCCCGGCGTTGACCTGCAGACCGATCTCGGTCCCCAGGCTCGCCGCCTGGGTGATCCTGCGCAGCTCCGGCTCCCGGTCCGGGCCGAGCCCGGCGTCGGCGAAGTGACCGGTGTGAATCTCGATGCAGGGGGCGCCCACGGCCCTGGCGGCCTCGACCTGCCGGGCGTCGGCGTCGATGAACAGCGACACCCGGACACCCGCCTCGGCCAGGCGCTGGCAGGCGTCGCGCAGGCGCGGCTGCTGTCCCTCGACGTCCAGACCACCCTCGGTGGTGAGCTCTTCGCGCCGCTCCGGAACCAGACAGCAATCGGAGGGCCCGATGCGGCAGGCGATGTCCAGCATCTCGTCGGTCACCGCCATCTCCAGATTCATGCGCGTCTGCAGGATCGCGCTCAGCATCTCCACGTCGCGCTCCTGGATATGGCGCCGGTCTTCGCGCAGGTGCAGGGTAACGCTGTCGGCGCCGGCCTGCTCGGATTCGATGGCCGCCTGCACCGGGTCAGGATAGCGCGTACCGCGCGCCTGGCGCAGCGTGGCGACGTGATCGATATTCACACCCAGCGAAATGGAGTCCATGGCCGCTTTCCCTGAATCTGTCGAAAACAGAACAGCCGTAACTATAGGCCATTCCCCACTTCGCATGCACACCGCCCCGCCGTCCGGGTCGGGAACGCGCCGGCCCGGCACGCTGAAGGCCTCGCCCTCAGATCCCCGCCTGCCTGAACAGCTCGCGCGAGCGAAGCGGCCTGCCGCCGAGGTACAGGTTGAGCGCCGCGCGCATCAGCCGCTTGGCGTCGCGCAGGGCGTCGGGCGTGTCCAGCTCTTCGCGGGCCAGCGCCAGCAGGCTCGCCCCGGAGAAGACGAATCCCCGAGCATCGGCACCGTCCACACCTACCGGCCCGGACTCCAGGTGATAGTCGTAGTAGCGCTGCGGTTGGATCGCTTCCCCCTGCTCCACCTCGAAGTCCAGCAGCAGACCATAGCCGATTTCCTCGAGCAGCCGCTTTTCAAAAACGCGCAGCACCGGCTCGACGGGCTGCTTTGCGATCCGATCGAGGCTGCGCTCGTAGAGGAGGTACAGCACGGGATGGGGATCCTGGCGCGCCAGCAATCGCACCAGCAGCTCATTCAGGTAAAAGGCGCTGTACAGGGCGCTGCCCCGCAGCGCCTGTGCGGTGCCCTCGGGCTCCGCGCCGGTTAGTGTCCCGAGGTCCCCGCGCGCACTCCAGGACAACCGCAGCGGGCGGAACGGCTGAAGGTCGCCGCGTTGCCTGGATTTCGGCGAGCGCACCCCGCGCGCCACCAGACCCACCCGGCCGTGGGAGCGGCTGAGGACCTCCAGCAGCAGGCTGCTCTCGCGGTAGGGACGCCGGTGCAGCACATAGCCGGGTTCCAGCTGAATCCGTGAAATCGTCATTCGAATCCTGATCGCGGTCGACGCGCAGCGCCGTGGAAGGCATCCCCGGCGCCGATGGCGGCTACAGGCTGCACGTTTTGCAGCCGGCCGGCGACTGCGCTAATCCTCGCGGTAGCCCAGGCGCTGCAGCGCGCGCTCATCGTCCGCCCAGCCTTCCTTCACCTTGACCCAGAGCTGCAGGAACACCTTTTGCCCGAAGGCTCTCTCCATGTCCTCGCGCGCCTCACGGCCGACGGCCCTGAGCCGCTCGCCCCCGGCCCCGATGACGATGGCCTTGTGGCGGCTCTTCTCTACCCACACGAGCGCGTGAATATGCAGTATTCCGCGCTCTTCGCGGAAGCGCTCGATCTCCACCGTGAGCCCATAGGGAATCTCTTCGCCGAGCTTGCGAAACAGCTTCTCGCGTACCAGCTCCGCAGCCAGAAAACGCTCGCTGCGATCGGTCACCTGGTCGGCGGGGAACAGCGCAGGCGACTGCGGCAGGTGGCTGCGCACGGCGGCCTCCAGCGCGTCGAGTTGCTCGCCCGTGCGGGCGCACACCGGAATCAGGGCGGCGAAATCGCGCTTTGCGGCCAGCGACTGCAGGTAGGGCAGCAGCGCCGTCTTGTCCTCGACCCGGTCGATTTTGTTGATGGCCACCACCACCGGACAGGTAACCCCTTCGAGTTTCTCTAACACCCAGTCGTCATCCTCCCGCCAGCGGGTCCCCTCGACGACGAAGACCACCACATCGACATCCTGCAGGCTGTCCGCCGCAGCGCGGTTCAGGTAGCGGCTCATGGCGCGCGTCTGCCGGGCGTGCAGCCCCGGTGTATCGACGAAGATGATCTGCGCCCCGGCGCCGCTCCTGATTCCCAGGATGCGGTGCCGGGTGGTCTGGGGCCGCCGGGAAGTGATGCTGATCTTCTGGCCCACCAGGCGATTCAGGAGGGTGGATTTGCCGACGTTGGGCCGACCGACCAGCGCCACGAAACCGCAGCGGTGCTCAGGCATCGCCGAGCTGCTCCAGCATGTCCCTCGCGGCCGCCTGCTCGGCCCGGCGACGACTGCTCCCCTCACCCCTGGCACGCTGGCGCGCGGTCTCGACGCAGCATTCGACGACGAAATGCTGGTGATGGGCCTGACCGGTGACCTCGGTAATGGTGTAGACGGGCAGACCCAGCCTGCGTGACTGCAGCAGCTCCTGGAGCCGCGTTTTCGGATCCTTGAGCTCGCCGGCCGGCGACAGCCCGGCGACCTTGGGTGCGAACAGGCGGTGAATGCAGGCCCGGCAGCGCTCCAGCCCGCCGGCAGCGTCGAGCACGATGGCGCCCAGTATCGCCTCCATGGCGTCGGCCAGAATGGAATCCCTGCGGAAGCCGCCGCTCTTGAGCTCCCCGGACCCCAGGCGCAGATAGTCTCCGAGGCTCACCTGGCGGGCGATGTCGGCGAGCGTGGATCGCTTCACCAGGCTCGCGCGCAGGCGGCTCAACTGGCCTTCGGTAGCATCGGGAAACAGGTCAAACAGCCATTCGGCGATCACGTAGCCGAGCACTGCATCGCCGAGGAATTCGAGACGTTCGTTGTTCCAGCTTCCGGCGCTGCGATGCGTGACGGCCGCCTGCAGCAGCTCGGGGTCGGCGAAAGGGTGCTCCAGCGCTCGGGCCAGGCCGTCCAGCGACGGGCTCAACGGATGGGCACCTCGATGTGCTTGTCGAACACGGCCACTACGTCGATGTTGCTGATCAGATGCTCGCGACGCTCATAGCTGAAGCCCACTTTCAGCTGGCCCCGTTCCTTGCTGATCTGCACCTTACGCGGATCGACGTTACGCACGTCGTTGACATCGAAGCGCCTGCTGATGATTTTCGATATTTCGCCCTTGCTCATCTCGGTGATACCCGGCTCATTCTGCAGCGACTCCAGCGTGGACGCCACCTTGGCGTACTCGAGGTACAGCGGCACCAGCCGCAGGGTGATGAGCGTGAAGAAAGCGATCAGGCCCAATACCAGGAGCCAGCCGATCGCGGTCATGCCCCTTTGACGATGCCATCCGTTCATTGCTGTGCTCCGCAGGCTAGTCAATCGTGTCACCGATGCGATTCCAGGCGATACCACCGGCCGCGGAATCCCAGTTCATCCAGATCATGAAGGCTTGTCCAACCAGGTTTTCGTCCGGGACGAAACCCCAGTAGCGGCTGTCATTGCTGTTGTCGCGATTGTCGCCCATCACGAAGTAATGCCCTTCGGGCACCACGGCGTCGGTCGACACGCCGCGCATGTTCGGCATCACAAGAATATCATGCTCCACGTCGCCCAGGACCTCGCGGCGCACCTCGGCGCCCGACATCGACAGACCCGAGCCGCTGCCGATGTAGCTGCCGGCCGGGACCTGCGGCACCTTCTCGCCGTTGATGATCAGCGTCTTGTTGCTGTACTGGATGTGATCGCCGGGCACGCCGACAACTCGCTTGATGTAGTCGATCGAGGGGTTCTCCGGGAAGCGGAACACCACCACGTCACCCCGCTCGGGGTCGCCCAGGTCGACCACCTTGGTGTTGAGCACCGGCAGGCGGATGCCGTACTCGAACTTGTTCACCAGAATGAAATCGCCGACCAGCAGCGTCGGCATCATCGAGCCGGACGGAATCCGGAACGGCTCGACGAGGAAGGAGCGCAGCAGCAGCACCGCCAGGATGACGGGGAAGAAGGACTTGGAGTACTCGACGACGGTGGGCTCCTTGAGCACCGCTTCGACCTGGGCGCGCTCGACGTCCACACCCTCGCCGGCCAGCGCCGCGGCCTGCTGCCTGCGCCTGGGGGCCAGCAGCAGCACATCGGCCATCCAGATCAGACCGGTTATCAGGGTCGCCGCCACCAGAATCGTCGGAAAATCGAGATCCATGCTATTTCTTCCCCACTTGCAGCACCGCGAGGAAGGCTTCCTGCGGAATTTCTACCTTGCCGAACTGTTTCATGCGTTTTTTACCGGCCTTTTGCTTTTCCAGCAACTTGCGCTTGCGCGTCACGTCACCACCATAGCACTTTGCCGTCACGTTCTTGCGCAACGCCTTGACCGTGGTGCGCGCGATGATCTGTGAGCCGATGGCCGCCTGAATGGCCACATCGAACATCTGCCTGGGGATGATTTCCTTCATGCGCTCGGCCAGATCGCGGCCCCGGCTCTGGGCGAAGTCCCGGTGCACGATGATCGACAGCGCGTCTACGCGCTCGCCGTTGATCAGCACGTCCAGCTTCACCAGGGGCGATGCCTGAAAACGCTCGAAGCTGTAGTCGAAGGACGCGAAACCGCGGCTCACCGACTTGAGACGATCGAAGAAGTCCAGCACCACCTCGCTCAGCGGCAGCTCGTAGCTGAGCGACACCTGGGTGCCCAGATACTGCATGCGCCGCTGTACGCCGCGCTTTTCGACACACAGCGTCATCACGGCACCGAGGTAGTCCTGAGGCACCAGGATGTTGGCCAGGATCACCGGCTCGCGCACCTCGGCGATCTGAGACACGGGCGGCAGGCTGGCCGGATTGTCGATCTGTTTCACCTCGCCCCGGGTGTCGAGAATCTCATAGACCACCGTCGGTGCCGTGGTGATCAGATCGAGCTTGTATTCGCGCTCCAGGCGCTCCTGCACGATTTCCATGTGCAGCATGCCGAGAAAGCCGCAGCGGAAGCCGAAGCCGAGGGCCTGGGAAGTCTCGGGCTCGAAATACAGCGCCGCATCGTTCAGACGCAGCTTCTGCAGCGCCTCGCGCAAATCCTCGTAATCGTCCGAGACCACGGGATACAGGCCGGCGAACACCCGCGGCTGCACCTTGCGGAATCCCGGCAGGGGGCTGGCGGCCGGGCGGTCGGTGAGCGTGACGGTGTCGCCCACCGGCGCCCCGTCGATATCCTTGATTCCGGCGATCACGAAGCCGACGTCGCCCGCCGTCAGCTGCTCGCGCTCCTCGCGCCGCGGCGAGAAGATGCCGACCTTTTCGGCGAGAAAATCCCGCCCGGTGGACATCACGCGGATCTTCTGGCGGCGCTTCAGCGTCCCGTGCATCACCCGCACCAGCGAAATCACGCCGACATAGTTGTCGAACCAGGAGTCGATGATCAGCGCCTGCAGCGGCGCTTGAGCGTCGCCCTGCGGAGCCGGGACCCGGCGGATCAGCTGCTCCAGCAGCTCGTGCACACCCAGACCCGTCTTGGCGCTGACTTCGACGGCATCGGCGGCTTCGATGCCGATGATATCCTCGATCTCTTTCTTGACCCGCTGCGGCTCGGCGGACGGCAGATCAACCTTGTTCAGCACCGGGACCACTTCGAGGCCCTGTTCGATGGCGGTGTAGCAGTTGGCCACGCTCTGAGCCTCGACCCCCTGGGCCGCGTCGACCACCAGCAGCGCCCCTTCGCAGGCCGACAGCGAGCGGGACACCTCGTAGGAGAAATCCACATGTCCGGGCGTGTCGATGAAATTGAGCACGTACTCCTGGCCATCGTCGCCCCTGTAGACGAGCGAAACGCTCTGTGCCTTGATGGTGATGCCGCGCTCGCGCTCCAGGTCCATGGAATCCAGCACCTGCTCCGCCATCTCGCGATCGCTGAGGCCGCCGCAGATCTGAATGAAACGATCGGCCAGGGTGGATTTCCCGTGATCGATGTGCGCAATGATCGAAAAGTTGCGGACGTGGGAGAGATCAGCCATTACCGGTTTCCAGACCGGAATGGCGCCGACGCCGCGCCACCCGGAGAAATCCCAAACGATTCAGAAAATTAGGCGGCAATTATACACGCTATCGACGCGCTGACCTACTGCGCGAAGGACTTTGTTCGGCCACGGAAAACACGGAAGGCACGGAGTTGCCAAGGCATTCATCGACGAAACCCGGCGTCTGTCGCGGGTGTCGGCCGCAGGGATGCGGCCCTCAGGCCTGCCGGGATGAATTCACGGCATCCCGCCGACAGACATGAGGCGTTGTCGGTGTGATTCTTGGTATCTGTGTCCGTAACTTTTCAGCATGTTTTCACTTCGGGCGCAGGCGCCGCGACCGGGCGTGGGATCGCAGCCGTATTCCGGCCCGAAGCATGCCGGTACGCGAAAATTTTCAACTTCCGTGCTTTCCGTGCGTTCCGTGGCTGTACCCGCCGTTTCCAGCCAGTGAGCGCAGGACCTCGCGCAGGGCGGCTTCATCGAGCCGGTAGTGGCAGATGTCACGCCCGCCCACCGACAGCACCGGCACCGATTCATCGTAGCGTGCCACCAGCGCCGGGTCGCCGTCGACGTCCACCAGACGCAGACCGAACCCCAGACGCGGCTGCAGGCCCCGCAGGGCCTGCAGCATCTCGTCACACAAGTGACAGCCTTCGCGGTAATACAGGGTCAGCTCGCGCCCCGACACCGCTACTTGGCCGGCACTTTCATGGCCAGGAAGATGGGCCCGCCACGGCGCTGGACCAGCACCGGCACCGACTTGCCGGGCGGCAGCGAGTCGACCAGCGATTCAAGCTGATCGACGTCCTCGACCAGCTTGTTGTCGATGCGCACGATCACGTCGCCCTCGCGGATACCGGCCTCGGCGGCAACGCCCGACCCCACGCGTTCGACCAGCACCCCGCCTTCGAGCTCGAGCTCCTCGCGCTGTTGCGCGGTGAGATCGGCCACCTGCACGCCCAGACGATTCTCACTGGTGGTCTTGCTCTGCTCGGCCTTGGCGATCTGCTTGTCCTTGTCCGGCAGCTCACCCAGCTCGACCATCAGGGTGCGTGTCCGGCCGTCGCGCATGACCTCGACCGGCACGCGCTTACCCACCGGCGTGCTGCCAACGATCGGCGGCAGGGCCGAAGAGCTGACCACGTCCTTGCCGTTGAACGACAGGATGACATCGCCGACCTGCAGGTCGCCTGCCTCGGCGGGGCTGTCCGGCAACACCTTGGCGACGAGGGCCCCCTGCGGCTTTTTCATGCCGAAGGACTCGGCGAGATCCAGCGTCACATCCTGTATGAGCACCCCGAGCCAGCCGCGGCTGACCTTGCCGTGCTCCCTGAGCTGCTGGGCGACATCCATCGCCACCTCAATGGGAATGGCAAAGGACAGGCCCATGTAGCCGCCGGTGCGGCTGTAGATCTGCGAGTTGACGCCGACCACTTCGCCGTCCAGGTTGAACAGCGGTCCGCCCGAGTTGCCCGGATTGATAGCCACATCGGTCTGGATGAAGGGGACGTAGTTTTCGCGCGGCAGCGCGCGACCCTTGGCGCTCACGATGCCCGCCGTCGCGGACAGCTCGAAGCCGAAGGGCGACCCGATCGCCAGCACCCACTCGCCGACCTTGAGATCGTCGGACTCGCCGATCCGGACCACCGGAAGATCCCCGGCCTCGATCTTCAGCAGGGCGATGTCGCTGCGCTCATCCAGGCCGATGACCTCGGCCTTGAGCTCGCGCCGGTCTTTGAGCCGGACGATGACCTCGTCGGCGTCCTTCACGACGTGATTATTGGTCAGAACGTAGCCATCGTCGGAAATAATGAAGCCGGAGCCCAGCGATTTGGCCTCCCGCTCGCGCGGTATCCCGCCGCCCGGCTCGCCGAAGAAATGCTTGAACAGATCCCCGAAAGGCGAGTCCTCCGGCAGATCGGGAATCTCGATGCCTTCGGGGAGGCTCATGGTGCCGCCGGTCACCTTCTGGGTGGTGCTGATGTTGACGACGGCGCTGCTGGTCTCCTCGACCAAGTCGGTAAAATCAGGCAGGCTGCGGGCCTGCGCCTGTACCGCCACCGTCAGCAGCAGCACCAGCCACGCCGACATCCAGCCTGTTGTCTTTGCTTTGCTCATAACTACTCCCGATTACTCGATTATCAAGGACCGCGCCGCGGGGTTCGCCAGCCGCCGCAGCACCACGGGCTGATAGTCCGGATTGTTGCTGATGTGGCCCGAAAACGCCTTCAACCACCACACGCCCGCCACGAGTCCGCCGACGCCGAGGATTATGCTGGCGAGCTCCCCGCTGCGCCACAGAAACTGCCGCGCCCCCAGCTCACCGGCCAGCGCACCGAAGAGCAGCATCACAAGGGGAACGGCGTACACCGCCAGCGAGCCCCGCACCACTGCGTGCTCGCGCACCCCGATGATCACCCGGTCGCCGACGCTCAGCGGCATATCGCTCAGCACCCGCAGCCGGCTGCGACGCTGTCCCAGGACCTTCGCCAGGGCGGCGCTGCCGCAGCCCTTCTGCACCGAACAGGCCGAGCAGCTCGAGCGGCGCTCGGTCTCGACCCACACCTGTCTGCCCTCGATAGCGACGACCCGGGCCGTTTCCTCCAGCATGCCGGCGCTCCTCAGCGCAGCCGCACCGAGTTGCCGATTAGCTCAACGGTCTCGCGCGGCACCTCACCCACCACGGTGACATAGTACCCCGAAACCATGGTGCCGAAGGCGTTCAGCGCGCCGCGATGGCTCACACCGCTGTAGCTGTCGTGCGCCTGGTGAGACTTCTCGATGTAGACCGACACGCTCGCGAGCCCATCGCTGTAGACCCAGTGCTCGACACCGGCGTCCTGCGCCGACAGATGGTGCCAGTTGTGATCGGTGAGCATGAAACCGGCCGGAACCGTGCCCACCTCCCAGCGCGAGGCGCCGGCCGCTTCGTCCCGGGGCGGCTCCTGCTCCGGCTGGTGCTCCCATGTGAAACCGGTGCCGTTCAGCTCCGGCAGGAGCACGTCCCGGGGAATCTTTTCGGGAAACTCAATGGAGGTGAACATGACCTGTTCGATGACCTGGTTGCCGGGACCCGTCAGCTCCGAGCGGAGCACGAGATGGCTGTCTTCGTGGACGCACAGGCGGCGCCCGTAGCGGTAGGCGTCCCGCGGACTGACTTCCACCACCTTGCAGTCCAGCCCCGCAACGCGGTCCTCGCCGCCCACCGAGAAGCTGTAGTACCGCTCCAGCCCCATCAGCTCCCGCGGGAAGCTCACCGGAAACGAGGTGCGTGGCCGGCTGCGATTGACCATCACCGACTGCTGGTCACCGAGGATGCAGGTGACGACCTTGTTGTCGCGCAGCACCTCGCGCTCCGGCCCGGTGAGCGAAAACAGCCGCTCGCGCTCCCCGGCTTCATCCATGGCGTGCACAACCTGCATCGCCTCGAGACGACCGTGGTGCTGATACACGAAAATTCCGCTGTAATTGAGTGACCGGGCTGCCATCGACATGCGCTCGAGCCACTGACGGGCGTCGGATTCGGCCACCGAGCCGGTCGCTCCGACCAGACTCAGCAGCGCGGCGAGGACGGAAACGAGGCCGCGCGCCATTATCGTTCGTTGTCGAATCCTACGATGCGCACGTAAGGCATCATGCCCTGAACACCCCGGCTGGCTGCGTACTCGCTGTGATTGACGAGGTAACCGGACAGGCGCTCGTCGATGCGCGGCTCGATGCGGTCCCAGCGCTCATCGCCCGTCGCGTTTTCGCTCGCCAGCCGCTTCACGCCGGCGTCGCCCGAGGCGACCGCGGGCACCGTCTCGGTGGTCGAATCGCGCAGCGAAGTCACGGCGAACACGGCGAGCAGCGCAACCGAGGCCGCCACACCCATTCCCGCCAACGGCTTCCAGTGCCGTGCCGCCGGGCGCGCGGCCGCTAACATCGCGGCCTCCTGCTCCACGGCCTGCTGCACGCGCCCAGCCACGCTCAGCGTGGCGGTCTTCCCGGCCCCACGCATCACTTCGCCGATGAGCTGGTAGCGCCCCAGACATTCGCGCAGCGCCGCGTCGCGCTGCAGGCGGCCGAGCAGAAGGGGACGCTCCAGATCGCTGAGCTCGTCATCGATCAGCGCTGAAAGCTGTTCGCGGATCTCTTCAGTCATGGTTGTTTACTCATGTCCGTTTCGTCCAACAGGGGCCGAATGCGTCTGTCGATGGCGTCGCGGGCCCTGAAAATCCTCGACCGCACCGTTCCGATGGGGCAATCCATGGCGGCCGCGATTTCTTCGTAGCTGAGACCGTCCAGCTCGCGCAGAACGATGGCGGTACGAAGCTCTTCGGGCAGCTCGTCTATCGCAGACTGGATGGTTGTTACCAGCTCGCTGCGCAGCGCCATACGTTCCGGCGTTGCGTACTCCTTGAGACCGGAGTCCACTTCGAATTGTTCCGCTTCCTGGGCATCAATGTCGTCGCCCGGCGGGCGGCGACTGGCCGCGACCAGATGGTTCTTGGCGGTGTTGATCGCAATCCGGTACAGCCACGTGTAAAAAGCGCTCTCACCGCGAAAATTCGGCAGCGCGCGGTAGGCCTTGATGAAGGTCTCCTGAACCACGTCGAGGACCTCGACCGGGTCGCGAACATAGCGGCTGATCACGTTGACCAGCTTGTGCTCATAGCGTCGGACCAGAATATCGAAGGCGCCCTTTTCGCCGTTCTGGACACGCTCGACCAGCTCCTGGTCCAGGTTCTTTTCGCCCATCCGGGCTATCCCCTCTTTTTCCCGGATGGCAAGCATAACTGCAGTAGACCGGAAAACACCGGCGGAGTTCGCCAGCAACGCCTGTTTGGAGTAGATTTATCGGACAAAGGTCCTCAGCATGAACGAGTTAACCGGGCTAAACGATACCCGATTGCGGGAACCGGCCACAAGCGATGCACACCCAGCACCAGTATGACGTGCTCATTATCGGCAGCGGCGCCGCCGGCCTGACCCTGGCGCTGCGCCTGGCCGGGCGAACCCGTGTCGCCGTTCTGGCCAAGGGCCCCATCCAGGAGGGCAACACCTACTACGCCCAGGGGGGCATCTCGGCGGTGCTGGACCGCGAGGATTCCATCGAATCCCACATCGCCGACACCATGGCCGCCGGCGCCGGTCTCTGCCACCCCGATGCAGTGCGCTACACCGTGGAGCACGGCCCCGAGGCGGTGCAGTGGCTGGTGGACATGGGTGTTGCGTTCACCCGCCAAAAGACGAACGGTGACAATAACTTTCATCTCACCCGCGAGGGGGGCCACCAGCACCGGCGGGTGATCCACGCCGCTGACGCCACGGGCCGGGCGGTCCAGACCAGCCTGATCGACACCGCGCGCGGCCGCGACAACATCGATCTGTTCGAGCAGCACATCGCCGTGGACCTGATCACAGGCAAGCGGGTCGGGAAATCGGCCAACCGCTGCGTGGGCGCCTACGTCCTGGACCGGGGCAAGGGCCGCGTGGAAGTGTTTCGCGCCCGTTTCGTGGTGCTGGCCACCGGCGGGGCCAGCAAGGTCTACCTCTATACCAGCAACCCCGACACAGCCACCGGCGATGGGATCGCCATGGCCTGGCGCGCCGGCTGCAGCATCGCCAACATGGAGTTCAACCAGTTCCACCCCACCTGCCTCTATCATCCGCTGGCCAAGTCATTTCTGATCACCGAAGCGGTGCGGGGCGAAGGCGGCAAGCTGCTGCTGCCCGACGGCGAGCCGTTCATGCAGCGCTTCGACCCGCGCGGCGAGCTGGCGCCGCGCGACATCGTGGCGCGCGCCATCGACCATGAAATGAAACGCCTCGGCTACGACCACGTGCTGCTCGACATCTCGCACAAGTCGGCTGCTTTCACCCATGAGCACTTCCCGACCGTGCAGCGCCGCTGCCTGGAGCTGGGCATCGACATGACCCGGGAGCCGATTCCGGTGGTGCCGGCCGCACACTACACCTGCGGCGGCATCCGCACCGACCTGAGAGGCCGCAGCGACATCGACCGGCTGTATGCCGTGGGGGAATCGGCCTGTACCGGCCTGCACGGCGCCAATCGCATGGCCAGCAACTCGCTGCTGGAGTGTCTGGTGTTCGCCAGCGCTGCGGCCGCGGATATCGAAGGCCGCCTGGACGCCACGCCGCTGCCGCCGGCGCTCCCGGAGTGGGACGAATCCCAGGTGACGGATTCCGACGAAGAGGTGGTGGTCAGCCACAACTGGGACGAGCTGCGGCGTTTCATGTGGGACTACGTGGGGATCGTACGCACCGACAAACGCCTGCAACGGGCACGGCGCCGCGTCGAGCTGCTGCGGCGCGAAATCCAGGAGTACTACGGCAACTTCCGCGTCACCAATGATCTGCTGGAGCTGCGTAACCTGGTACAGGTGGCCGAGCTCATCATACGGTCCGCGCAGCTGCGCCGCGAAAGCCGGGGCCTGCACTATACCCTCGACTGCCCGGAGCCGGACGACAGCCGTCCGCCCCAGGACACGGTGCTCGTCCCCGGACAGCTCGATCCGCCGGATAGGGGGGCCGCTTAGGCCTGAGTCGATCGGGAATCTATCCGGGCAGGCCTGCCGCTGCGCGGCGACTAACGCGTTGTGAAGCGCGAGGGCGCCGCCGCCGCGACGCGCCGGCACTCGACGTCATCCACCCGGGCCGACAGCGGTCCTTGCCAGAGCCATTCCCGCAGTCGATCCACGGCGGCCGGCTCCCCGCAGGCGAGCACCTCGACCGACCCGTCGGGGAGATTCTCCGCGCGCCCGGTAACACCGAGCATCTGCGCTTCGCTGCGCGTGGAGGCGCGAAAGAACACGCCCTGCACCCGCCCCCGCACCACACAGCGGTAGCAGACCGTCATGGCGGCCGCCCTTCGCCGCCGGCGTCCAGCCGCTTCATGCCGCGAGCACCCTTTCGAGCGCAGCCAGGAAGGCGTCGTTTTCCTCGGGCGTGCCGACGGTCACCCGGAGGCAGTCGCCCAGGCGTCCGCCGACCGGATCGAGGTTCTTGATCAGCACGCCCCGCTCGCGCAGGCCGGTGAATACCCGCTCTGCCGTGCCCGGCGACACCTTGAAAAGAATGAAGTTTGCCTCGCTGGGCCAGGTCTCCACCCCCTTGAGATCCGACAGCCGCTGCAGCAGGCGCGCGCGGTCGCTGCGGATGAGCGCCGCCTGCTCGTCGAGTAGTCCCTTGTGACGCAGCGCAAAGGCGGCGCTGGCCTGGGTCAGGGCATTGATATTGTACGGCAGCCGCGTCTTGTCGATTTCTGACAGCCACTCGCACGGTCCGACCAGCAGCCCCAGACGCAGGCCGGCCAGGCCCATCTTGGACAGCGTGCGCAGCACCAGCAGGTTGGGAAACTCCTCCAGCCGCGACATGAAGCTGGCATCGGTGAATGGTGCATAGGCTTCATCCACGACCACCAGACCGGGTGCGGCGCGGATGATTTCTTCGACCACCCGGGCCTCGAACAGGGTACCGGTGGGATTGTTGGGATAGGCCAGAAACACGAGCGCGGGCTGGTGAACATCGATGGCGGCCCGCATCGCATCGGCATCCAGACCAAAGTCGTCCGCCAGCGGCACCGGGCGATAACGCAGGCCCGCAACCTCAGCGATCATGTGGTACATGACGAAGGTGGGCTCCGGTGCCAGAACCACGCGCTCGCCCCCCGCCACCGCCAGCGCCAGCATCTGGATCAGCTCGTCGGACCCGTTGCCGAGCACCATCTGCATCGCCGGCGGCACCTGCATCGCGAGGCGCAGCTCCGCGGTGAGCTCCGCCGCGGTGGGATCCGGGTAGCGGTTCAATGCCACCGACCGCAGCGCCTCCAGCCAGGCGTCTTTGAGCTCCGCCGGCCAGCCGTAGGGGTTTTCCATGGCGTCGAGCTTGATCAGCCGGGCGGCCGGCGGCACATGGTAGGCCTTCAGCGCCTGGATCTGCGGCCGGATCCAACGCTGCACCAGACCGGCCTCCGGCTTCATTTCTGAGTTATCCGGTATTCCGCCGAGCGCGCGTGGGCCGTCAGCCCCTCGCCGCGCGCCAGTACCGAGGCGGTACCGCCGAGCGCGCTGGCGCCCGCACCGGAGCAGAAGATGAGACTGGAGCGCTTCTGAAAGTCATACACCCCCAGGGGGGACGAAAAGCGGGCGGTGCGCGAGGTCGGTAGCACGTGGTTGGGTCCGGCACAGTAATCGCCAACCGCCTCCGCCGTGTAACGACCCATGAAGATCGCGCCGGCATGACGGATACGCGCGGCCATCGGCTGCGGGTCCTCGACCGACAGCTCGAGGTGCTCCGGGGCGATCCGGTTCGCGACCTCGACCGCCTCGTCCAGGCTGCGCACCCGGATCAGCGCCCCGCGGCCGCGCAGCGAAGTGCGGATGATCTCCCGGCGCGTCATGTCCGGCAGCAGGCGGTCTGCGCTCTCGGCCACCCGGTCCAGAAAACGGGCATCGGGGCT
>JASFKW010000006.1:0-62414 GCA_050118435.1 Gammaproteobacteria bacterium
AGGAACGGGCCGCCACGGGTGCATGGTGGCACCGCGAGTCTTTGGGCCCCTTCCCGCCCCTTCCATGGATGGAGCGGTCATGGGCCGCCCCTTCAGGGTAAGCTCCTGGAATGCGCCTTCGGCAGGTCTTAGACTTGGAGCGTTCTTCAAACTCGCGGCTCGGTTCGCGGCGCGGCTCAAGGACCAGCTTCGCTGCCGCTTGGATAATCCGATCGCGCACATTGGGAATGCCGAGCGGTCGTTGTCGACCATCCGGCTTCGCTATGTAGACGCCCTGGCGCAATTGACTTCGCCGCCAAAATGGCCCGCGGATCAACCTCACGTGCTTCCACGGGGTCTTTGCGCCGAACAGCAAACACCGCGCGCGGGTGACACCGGCCAAGCGGGGCAGGGGCAGTCAGCATGGCACCAGGGAGGATCCGAAGGAGTCGACACCCGCCGAACGGCGAGCCTCGATGACCTGGGCGCAACGCCTGAAACGGGATTTCGGCATCGACAGGAGTAATGCGCCGGCGAGCCCGTCGTCGGGGTGGATTTCGGCGCCGTGACGCCATTCACAGGCCATTGGCGTGTCGGAGCGCCTGCCGACCGCAGGTGCCGACACCGACGAGGAGAGACTGCCGGCCGCTGTAAAAGTGGGCTATACGGACTATAGGCCTCTCGAAAATCTGACCACAAACCTCAACACCGCCTCAGCGGTAGCCAACGAAAATCCGCCCAGATACGCCCAACCACCGAATCGCTGAGCCAAGCGGGCAGGTCAAAACATGATGTCTAGAGGACGTCGTCCTCGGACAGGCTCGCGAAGGCGTGGGGGTAGATCACCAGATGCCGCTGCGGCTCGCTGCCGACGCTCTCGGCCACTACGTGGTGACGGCTGGTTACGCGGTGCTGCAGCCGCCGCAGCGAGGCGGGGCGTGGAGCGAGCTCCACGATGACGCCTTCCTCCAGCGCCCGCCGCAGACCGGCCTCGGTTTCGCGCACCGCGGCGTCGACCTCGCTTTCCTCGACGCCGTGCACCAGGTTGAACAGATTCTGCAGTAGCCGCCGCATCTGTGCGGTGGAATTCTTTTTGACCGTGTGGACCGGCAGACCCGTGGCCTGCACCAGGCGTTTCAGGCGCGGATCGTCGGCGCGTGCCCGCAGAGCGACGACCAGGTGTGCGCGCTCCGGCTTGTTGGTCACGACGGCGTCCAGCCGCAGGTCGCGCAGCACGCGTTCGAGGGAGTCGCGGCTGATTGCATAAGGGTAGATGTGCACCGTGCCGTTCACATCGCTGACTGTGGTCCCGCCGGGGAGCCTGTCGGGCACGGCAACCGGCTCGGCCTCCGGCTCCAGCAGCCGCTCGCCGGCCGGGGTGCGCCGCACGCCGCCGGCCGAGCGTCCCCTGAGCAGCCGGTCCACCGCCCGAGCGCTGTCGGAATGTACGATGACGTCCTCGTGATCGACGATTTCGATAACGGCGGCGAAAGTGGGCGGCGCCCTGCGCTCGCTGATGGTCTTCTGGGTACCCCTGAGGCGGGCCTCTTCGTCGCCGAGCGTGACCACCTGCACACCGCCCACCAGATCCGACAGCGTGGGGTTGCGCAACAGATTCTCCAGCGTGTTGCCGTGCGCGGTGCCGATCAGCTGCACCCCGCGCTCGGCGATGGTGCGTGCCGCGAGCGCCTCGGCGGTGGTTCCGATCTCATCGATGATGATCACCTCGGGCATGTGGTTCTCCACGGCCTCGATCATCACGGCGTGCTGTGCATCGGGATGGGCGACCTGCATGCGTCGCGCGGAACCGATGGCGCGGTGGGGGACATTGCCGTCGCCCGCGATTTCGTTAGAGGTGTCGATGACGATCACGCGCTTGCTGAACTCGTCCGCCAGGACCCGGGCCATTTCCCGCAGCTTGGTGGTCTTCCCGACACCGGGACGCCCGAGCAGCAGCACACTGCGCCCGTCTTCGATGAGATCGCGAACCAGATCGATGGTGCCAAACATGGCCCGGCCGACCCGCAGCGTGAGTCCGACGATTTCGCCGCGACGGTTGCGGATGGCGGAAATGCGGTGAAGGGTGCCCTCGATGCCGGCCCTGTTGTCGGCTCCGAATTCCCCCACGGCCTCGATGACCTGCTCTAGATCGGCGCGGCTGACCGCCTCGTCACTCAGATCGACGGCCCGTCCCGGCAGGCGCGCCTGGGGCCGGCGGCCCAGGTCCAGCACCACTTCCAGCAGCGCGTCGGCAGGCAGTTTGTCCACCGCCGCCTGGAGGCGGTGCGGCAGCGTTCGGGTCAGCAGCTGAAGATCGTCAATGAAGGGCTGTGAGGTCATCGGGAACATCAGTGGGCCAGTGGTCCCTGCTTAGTACTGTAAATATGCGGTCGGGAAGAGGCGCGATCAACCCCTCTGGCGAGGAGCGAATGCGTGCTCGCCCACCCGGGTTTCATCGCGCACCCCCCTGGCGCCTGCGGGGCTCCCCCGATCCCGCTGGAGGACCCAACCGTGCACCCGGAGCATGATGTGGAGAAGCACCCGGCGCCGGCGCAGCCGGATCTCCACCAGATTGTGGTTATACTGGCGGGATCAGAGCCGGGAGTGCCGTACCCATGCGCGAGGACGATCCTGCACCTGAGCGTCGCTTCGTGAAAACTGAGCCCAAGTTCTGCAGGTGCCGCCTGTGCCACGAGCATTTTTATGCCGAGACGTTGGTGGCTGCGCAGCAGGCCTGCCGCGTGCATGCCGAAAGCGAACATCCCGGCTGGGAGCAGTCTGCGTGCTACTGCCCGGACTGAGGCGGGATCCGGAACCGGGGCCGTGGCTGGCCGGGTTGGTCTTTTCTCTGGCGTTCAACCTGTCACTGACCGGGTGCAGCACATATCAGGCGCCGAGCAGCCAGGGTTATGACTACGACCGCGGCCGCGCCACAGCCCGCAGCGATATCCGTTCCGGCCGGCTGGGCTATTTTGTCAGCGGGCCCCGGGCCGAGCGCCTGGCAGCCGAGAGCGCGTCGATAGCATCAAACTGCGGATTCAGCGTCAGGCGCATCGAAGCAAGCCCGCAGCCAGCCGAAAGCGCGGTGCAATTCGCCAGGGGCTACAACTCGGTTTCCGTACCGGCCATCGAGCAGCGGCTGGGGGCGACCATCGGTGAGCTGCTGCGGCGCTGCACAGGCTCGCCCCGAGAGGCCGACTGAGCCGGTCCGTCGCGCGCGGGCTCTCCCGGCGACCGCGCCGCTGACACTAGGGCCGGATCCAGTAACGCAGGGTCTGGGTAAAGGTCCCGTCGCCGTTGTTGACCGACGCCATTTCCCCGGAGATTCCCGCGTACGCGCCGGTACCCCCGACGATGCTGATCGCCGAGGTGCCCCGGTCGAACTCCCGCCCCGCGACCTGGATACTGCCCGACCCGAGGCTCAGCGTCCACTGGCACTGGAAGCTGTGTGCCGGGCGCGTGCGCACGCAGGTTCCGCTATTGTTGCCGATTCTCTCGCCCGCCTCATTCAGCAGCGGCTGATCGAAAACCAGGATGTCTCCGGCCGAGTCACCAGCGTCACCCGTGTCGGTGGTCGCGGCGCCGTGGGTGCGGGCGTCGGCGATGGTGACCAGGCTTCGTGGTGCCTGCTCGGAGCAGGCGAGCGTGGTCAAGAGGCTTGCGGCGAGGAGGCAGTGAGCCGCGGAGACGGTCATCGCACGCCTCGGGATTTCCCGGCGGTCCGGCAGAGCCGTACCGCGACCGGCTGTCGACGCGATGGGGAGAAGCGGCGCAGGGACGGCCCGAAGCCACCCCGCTGCGGCGTCTGCACCGGGACCGGCTCAGCTCGCCCGCCGTTCCCGCGTCTCTTTGATCACGGCCTCGGCCACGTTCTTCGGACAGGGTGCGTAGTGATCGAACTCCATGGAGAACTGGCCGCGGCCCGAGGTCATGGTGCGCAGGTCGCCGATGTAACCAAACATGTCGCTCAGGGGACACTCGGCCCTGATGCGCACACCGGTGGGACCGGACTCCTGAGACTTGATCATGCCGCGGCGGCGGTTGATGTCGCCGATCACGTCGCCGACGTTATCCTCCGGGGTGAACACGTCCACCTTCATGATCGGCTCCATGAGCTGGGGCACCGCCTTGGGCATGCTCTGGCGATAGGCGGCGCCGGCGGCAAGCTCGTAAGCAATGGCGGAGGAGTCCACCGGGTGGTAGCCCCCATCCAGCAGGGTCACCTTGAAATCCAGGCATGGGAAGCCGGCCAGCACCCCGACCTCCATGCTCTTCCTGAAGCCTTTTTCCACCGCCGGCCAGAATTCACGCGGCACGGTGCCGCCGGTGACCTGCGACTCGAACTGAAACCCGCTGCCGACCTCGCCGGGCTCGATCAGGTAGTCGATCTTGGCGTACTGGCCGGAGCCCCCGGTCTGCTTCTTGTGCGTATAACTGTCTTCCACCCGCTGGGTGATGGTTTCCCGGTAGGCGACCTGGGGCTTGCCGACGCTCACTTCCACACCGTGGGTGCGCTTCAGAATGTCGACCTTGATGTCCAGGTGCAGCTCGCCCATGCCCTTGAGAATGGTCTCGCCGCTGTCCTCGTCGGTCTCCACACGGAAGGACGGATCTTCCTGGATCATCTTGCCGATGGCAATGCCGAGCTTCTCGGAGGCCGACTTGTCTTTCGGCGCCACGGCGATGGAGATGACCGGATCGGGGAAGACCATGGGCTCCAGGGTGGCCGGGTCCGACGGGTCGCACAGGGTGTGGCCGGTCTGCACGTTTTTCATGCCCAGCACGGCTACGATGTCGCCGGCCTGGGCCTGGGTGAGCTCCTCGCGCGAATCGGCGTGCATTTCGACGATGCGACCGATGCGCTCGGATTTTCCGTTGAAGGTGTTGAGCACCGTCATGCCCTTTTCCAGCCTGCCCGAGTAGATGCGGATAAAGGTGAGGGCGCCGAACCGGTCGTCCATGATCTTGAAGGCCAGAGCGCGCAGGGGGCGGTCCGGATCAACGATGGCGAGCTTTCCGCTCTCGTGGCCTTCGAGGTCCACCTCGGGTTGGGGCTTGACCTCGGTTGGGTCGGGCAGATAGTCCACCACCGCATCGAGCACCGGTTGAATGCCCTTGTTCTTGAACGCCGAGCCGCAGTAGGTGGGGAAGAAGTCCAGGGCAATGGTGCCCTTGCGGATACAGCGCTTGATCTCCTCGATGGAAGGCTCTTCGCCTTCCAGGTAGCGCTCCATCAGGTCGTCGTCCTGCTCGACGGCACTCTCAATCAGTCTTTCCCGCCATTTCTCGATGTCATCGGCCATGTCGGCCGGCGGGTCCTGGACCTCATAGGCTTCCGGGTTGCCCGAGGCGTCCCAGACCCAGGCCTTGCGGGTCAGGAGGTCCACCACGCCCCTGAAGCTGTCTTCGATGCCGATCGGCAGCACCATGACCAGGGGGTTGGCGGCCAGCACGTTCTTGATCTGGTCGACGACGCGGTAGAAATCGGCGCCAAGGCGATCGAGCTTGTTGACGAAAATCACCCGCGCCACTTCCGAGTCGTTGGCGTAGCGCCAGTTGGTTTCCGACTGGGGTTCCACGCCGCCCGAGCCGCAGAACACGCCCACGCCGCCGTCGAGCACCTTGAGCGAGCGGTACACCTCGATGGTGAAGTCGACGTGGCCGGGGGTATCGATGATGTTGAGACGGTGACCGTTCCACTGGCAGGAGGTGGCGGCCGACTGGATGGTGATGCCGCGCTCACGCTCCTGGTCCATGAAGTCGGTGGTGGCTTCACCTTCGTGCACTTCGCCGGTTCTGTGGATCTTGCCGGTGAGCTTGAGGATGCGCTCCGTGGTCGTTGTCTTGCCGGCATCAACGTGGGCGAAAATCCCGATGTTTCGGTGCTTGGATAAATCAGTCATTGCGGTACTCTGCGGTTGATCGAATTCCGAATGCGGGCATTCCGACCACGGCCAGGAAATTGCGCGCCGCCCGTCATCAGGGGAACCAAACCGCGCATTATATCGGAGCGGGATGCGTTGTATAAGGGGAGGCTGGTTTCGCCGCCGCCCTGTTCATGGCAGGGAAATTACTCTAGAATAGCAGACCAACGGCCTGAGCAAGAACACTAATTCGTCGGGGGCGAGTCATGTTCAGAACAACCATAAGACCGTTTGTCTGTTTCCTTGTCGCCCTTTCGCTGCTCTCTGTCTTCCCTTCGTCCACGGTGGCCTCGGATGTCTATGACGTATCCTATGTCTGGTCGCGTAATGCAGCAGGCGTGATGGATTACCGCGAGGAGGTCGGCCGGGTGCTGGGACCGGGTGTGGCGAAGGAACTCCAGGTGGTGGCCCGGGCCGACATGTTCGGCCTCATCTACCGGCGCCGTGGGGACAGCGAGGGCGCGGCCCGGGTTGCCCGGGCGCACACCCGGCTTTTGCAGTCCCGGGGTCTCGAGCCGGCGGCGCCGATCCGCTCGGGCGGCTGGACGCCGGTCGACGCGGATGCTTTAGCGGGTGAAACGGGCGCGGCGGTGGCGGCGAGCGCGCCGAAGCGTTCGCCCGAGACCGCCGGCGCTTCCGGGCGCAGCGGAGCGTCTGCAGCGCCCGAGCGAGCGGTCGCGCTGGCGTCGCTGACACCGGTCAGCGTGCCCAAGGTGCCTTCCGTCAAAGAGAGTGCCAAGCGAGCTCGCAGGATGCACGACCTCGAAGCGGCGGTCGAGGAGTACATCGAGCGCCTGCGCCGGGAAGGCAAGATCGAGCCGGATGAGCGGACCGGCTGGTCGGTGTACGATTTCACCACCGGCGAAAAACTGGTCACGATCAACGAGGACATGGAGTTCCAGGCAGCCAGTCTGGTGAAGCCCTTGGTTGCCGCGGCTTTCTTTTACAGGGTCGAGCAGGGCGAGCTGATCTACGGCAGGACCAGCCGCCGCCACCTACAGCGGATGATCCAGCATTCGAGCAACGCCTCCACCAACTGGGTGATGCGACAGGTGGGTGGACCCCAGTCGGTCGAACGGCTGCTCAAGCGGCAATATCCGGGCATCTTCCGGAACACGCACCTGGTGGAGTACATACCGGCAGACGGTCGGACCTACCGCAACAAGGCGTCCCTTCACGATTACAGCCGCTTCCTGTACGCGGTCTGGAAGGATAACATCGCCGGGGCGAAAGAGATCAAGCGCCTCATGGCCCTGCCGGGCTCCGATCGCATCTTCACCGGTGCCCGCGAGGTCCCGCGCGGCACACGGGTCTACAACAAGACCGGCAGCACCGCGCGTCTGTGCGGCGATATGGGCATTCTCAGCGTCAAAGGCAGGGACGGCAGGCGTTATCCGTACACCCTGATCGGCGTGATCGAGAAGCAGGAGAGCGCCGACAATTACACCACCTGGATCCGCTCGCGCAGCGATGTCATCCGCAACGTCTCCAATATCGTCTACCGGGGCATCGCCGAGCACCACGATATCTAGGGCCTGTTAACACTTGCCCGATCGCCGCGTTGCTGCCCCAAATGCGCTCAGGCAAGGCGGGAGGAGTGAAGTTTGGTGATTCCAAATGAACGACGAGCAACGCGGCCTGAGCGCATTTGGGACGCAACCCGGAGGGACGGGGCCATTTTCCCGCAATACGGCGTTGCCGCTCGCTTGTGTAGACTGGCTACACGGCGCTCGCGGCGCCTTGCCTTGCAGCAAAATGGCCGCCGTCGCGGCGATCGGGTAAGTGTCAACAGGCCCTAGCACTCCCCCCAATATCATATTGCAACAGTGCCAGGGTCCGCCGACGCGGTGCGCCTGAGCCCGGTCCGCTCGCGCGGTGCTAGACTTTTCTTCGGGAAGGCCTGAGCCGCGGTTGCCGCGCCGGCGCGGCAACCCCCGGCTCGAGGCGCGGCGTGGACGTGTAGGAGCCAGTGCATGGAGCTGGTTCGAAGCCGGGTGGTGCTGTGTGGACTGGTTGCGGTTGCGGCCCTTGTCCGGGTAGGCACCTGCACGGCGCAGGGGCCGGGTCCGGCGGAGCGGTCCAAGCAGCCGGGCATGGCTGTGTTTTATCGCCTCAATGCGGCGGGGGAGCTCGTGCCGGAAAACCCGGTGCGATCGGGCTTCGCCCTGGATGCCACGGCCACCTACGACGCGCCGCAGCCGCCAGACCGGCCCGCACCGCCTGCGCTGGTCATCGTGGCGCCCCCTGATCCCGGGCGGGCCCGCCTGCGCATAGAGATTCCGCGTACGGCCGCGAAACGCTCTTTCCACAGCGAGCTGGAGGCGTTCCGCTGCGAGCGCCACGGTTTCTTCTTCTCGACATCCGCGGGTCGATGCGTTGCACCGGCGCTTGGGCCGCCCTTCGAGCGTGGCCCGCAGTCGTGGCCACGACTGCGATCGGCCCCGACTGCGGCCCCGTCGAAATAGTGGCCGCCCGAACACCGGTCCTCGCAGGCGCCCGTTCCCCGATCGCTGGATCGGCAGGCGGTGATAGGTGAGATGGATGGACGTATTGAAAAAATATTGGATAAAATCCGCGCTCGGAGCATTGACAGCTCAGCAGACATTTGTCCTCAGGGCAACTCGTTATTCACACCCGCAACAAAAATGTGAAGACCTGTTACCTCGAAACGACAATGGGGTGATTTCTAGTCGAAAAATATATGATAACTAAATGATATTAAACTATTAATTGAATGTGACTAAAAAAACACCAATCTGAAGGGAGGTCGCCGTTCTTGTGGCTTTGGACCGGTTCCATACACATTTTCCACAAAGTTATCCACAGGTTTTGTGGAAAAGCCGAAGGACCGAAATTCAATCCCCGGATTGCGCTGCGCTCCACCCGGGCTGCGTGCGTTCCGCCACCAAAGGGGGCAGGGGACAGTGCAGGATGATGCAAACGGCACGCAGCAGCTCGGCTTCGCTGATGGTCACGCTGCCGTCGTGCGAGATAGTCGCGGTCAGGGCCTTCACGAGTTCCTGCTTGGCGAGTGCCGGGAGCCGGTCCAGGGTTTCCAGCGCCACGTCCATGCCTGACACCCAGTGTTGGGGCGGGTCATAGGCCGGCCAGTCGATGTTGCTCGGCAGTATCGCCAGCATGCCGGCCTGGTAGGCATCGCGCGCTGCAGCATCGTCTTGGCGGTGACCGAGGCGGGCGACCACCGAGAACAGGAGGTGCAACGGCTGCAGGCTGTTGATCAACTTGATGCGGCGTCGAGTGGCCGGCCGGTCCGGAGAAGCGACGTCCCGCAGGTGAGACAGCAGGGCGCGCGAGAGCAAATATTCGAAGCTGTCCACCTGGCCGTCGGCGCTGATCAGATCGTCGATCAGCGTCACGAAGCTCTGAAGCTGTTCGTGCGGCCGTTGCCTCAGCGCCGGAAAGGCTAGCTCCATCAGCGGCAGCCGGAACGCCGGACCGAGCTCGCTCACCCGGCTGCGCAGCTTCCCGACCAGAGACAGGTGCTCGGGGTCCAGGGATTGCGACAGCCTCGCCAGCTGCCGTTCGCGGACTGGGTCCTCTTCATCCAGGAGCAGCGCGACGCTGAGTAGCAGGGCACCGCTGCGTGAGTGGGCCGCGTGGTAGAGCAGCTGCGGAATCCGGCGGCGCAGCTCGACGGCGTGCTCAATGTGCTGATCCTGCGGATTGCCGATGGAGGCACTGACCGCGGCTGGGGTGAGCACGATCAATGATTCCATCAGCCGGTTCCAGCGCGCCTGCGCGCTGGCGGTCTCCGGGTGCTCGGGGCCGTTCGGCGCCGCCTCCACAGCCGCGGCGTCGGCGGCGGCCTCCGTCGCGAGCCGGCGTATATAGGTCTCCCGGTCAAAATGAGGGTCGAGCGCGCGGATGCGCGCTTCCAGCGGTGGATGGGTCGCATAGAGGTTGAAAATCCCGCGCAGGCCGTTGGCGAACAGCATGTGGCTGACTTCCTCGCCGTCGCTGTCCTGGATCAGCGAGGAGCCTCCGTAAGCGATCTTTTTGAGCGCGCCGGCGATGCCCTCGGTCTGTCGCGTGAACTGTACCGCGGAGGCGTCCGCCAGGTACTCGCGCTGTCGCGACACGGCGGCTTTGATCAGGCGCGCGAAGAACAGACCCAGCCAGCCGATCGCCGCCAGTGCCAGCCCGATGGCCAGCGCCACCGCCATGCCGCCGCCGCGGTTGGATCGACTCGAGCTGAAGCGCGCGCGACGCATGCTGCGCAGAATGGTTCGGCCGATGAGGCTGAGCACCAGGATGCCGAACAGGATGCCCAGCAGACGCATGTTGAGGCGCATGTCGCCGTTCAGCACATGGCTGAACTCGTGCGCGATGACGCCCTGCAACTCGCTGCGGCTGAAGGTTTCAAGACTGCCTCGGGTCACCGCAATAGCGGTGTCGCCGGGCGTGAAACCGGCGGCGAAGGCGTTCAGCCCCGCTTCCTGCTCCAGCACATAGACCTCGGGCACCGGCACACCCGAGGCGATGGCCATTTCTTCCACCACGTTGTAAAGGCGCCGGCGCAGAATGTCCTGGCTGTCGGGCGTGACCAGCGTAGCACCCAGGCCGCGGACCACTCTGCCGCCGCCACCACCCAGCGTGGCGATGCGGAACAGGCTGGCCAGGGCGATGAAGGCCGCCGTGGCCAGACTGACCAGAGCGACCAGCCCGGCGTGCCCGGTGAGCCAGTCCAGGTCGGGCACCACCAGGCGACCGGTCTCGTTGCCCCAGTTGGCGACCACGCTGAGCACCACGGCATCGACCGCGATCACGATGGCGATCAGGGCCAGGACGAAAAGCAGGAGCAGTATACGGGTCTGGCCGCGGGCTCTGTCCTGGTGGGCGAAGAAATCCATACGCGCGTCGCAGATCCGGCGCCGCTCAGAAGGATACGCTGGGGACTTCGCGTTTTGCCGGTGACTCGATCTCCAGGAACTCCGCAGTCCTGAAGTTGAAATTGCCGGCCACGACAGAGCCGGGGAAGGTCTCGCAGGCGTTGTTGTAGCTCATTACCGCGTCATTGAAGGCCTGGCGTGCGAAGGCGACCTTGTTTTCGGTGCTGGAGAGCTCCTCCTGGAAGTGCATCATGTTCTGGTTGGCCTTGAGGTCCGGATAGGCTTCCGCCAGCGCGAACAGTCTTCCCAGCGCGCCGTTGAGGGCACCCTCGGCAGCGCCCAGCTCTTTGATCGCTTCGGGGTCCGAGGGGTCGGCGGCGGCGCTTTGCAGACCGGCCACCGCAGCGTTGCGGGCCCGGATGACCTCCTCGAGCGTCCCGCGCTCGTGTTTCATGTAACCCTTCACCGCTTCGACCAGATTCGGGATCAGGTCGTGGCGCCGGGTTAGCTGCACGTCGATCTGGGAAAACGCGTTCTTGACGCGGTTACGCAGACTGACCAGTCTGTTGTAGAGCGCGATGCCGTAGACGATGACAACGGCTGCAATGCCCAGAATCACCAGTAGTGTGTTCATCAGTGCGTGCCTCCCGGCTTGTTATGCGGCGCGACGGGCGCGTTTTTGAGCAGCGGCGGATTATACCGGGAGGCGGATTTTTTATCCTTCCGGCGCCCGCGGGGAGCGGATAGGGCAGAAATCTGGTAGCCCGAATGCAGGCCGAAGGCCGAAATCCGGGAAGAGCATGGCTGGTCGGCGTTCCCCGGATTGCGCTTCGCTTCATCCGGGCTACCTGCTTTGCGGATGCGGCGCCCGGATGCCCGGGGAGGACGAGTCGATCGGCGACGCACGGGTGCCCGGCGCGGCGGTCGCGCGCAGGCGCGCGCGAGCAGGTTATGGCGCCTGAGTGAAGGCGGGGGTTGCACCCGCTTGCGGATACGGCGACCGGCACTTCCCCGGTCCTTTTGCCTGGCCTCGCGTATTGCTGGCCTGTTGCCGTAAACCGCGCCAGTCACTCAGGTGGCGCACCCGGCAGAGCACGGCATGGCTGGTGGTGCTGCCCCACCTATTCCCTTGGGCACCCGTACAATGCCTCTTGCGCATGCGTGGTACTGGGGCGCAAGCCAAAGTATAGCCCAATTCCGGCGTGCGGGCGGCGCGTCGCCGCAGCTCTGTCCCGGCGTGCAAATCGCGCCTGCATCGGGAATGATTTCGGTATACAGTTATGCTGTTCGCCGCGTCCAGATCACGGAATCCCGATGAAAGACCAACAAGAAGCGTCCATCGCCGCCACCGAGATCAGCCTGCACAAGAAATCCCGTCTGTTGGAAGTTGGTTTTTCGGACGGATTTCATTTCAGCTATCCCTGCGAATTTCTGCGCGTGTTTTCGCAGACCGACCGGGAGAGGGATCCACCGGTGCATGGCAAGGAACGGATCGAGATCGAGGACATTGAGCCGCAAGGCACGGACGCCGTGCAGCTGCGGTTCAGTGACGGCCACACGGGCACCTACGCCTGGCCCGATCTGCACGAGCTGGGCAGGAATTACGAGCAGCACTGGCAGGCCTATGAACAGCAGCTCGAGCGGCACAATCTCAGCCGCGATGCGGGACGGCCCGCCGGCCCGATTCATATCCGTGTGCTGTATTTCATCAAGTTGGCCAAAATTGCGGGGAGGGAGGGCGAGACGCTCGAGATTCCGGAGCGGGTCAACAGTGTCGAAGCGCTGCTGGCATGGCTGCGTGAAAGGGGGCCGGAATGGCAGGAAGCGTTCGCCGATGACGCCGTTCAGGTGACCGTCAACAAGCAGTTTGCGGAGCCCTTCACCCTGATCGAGCAGGGTGACGAGGTGGCGATCGTGCCGCGTACCCGATAAGGCTCGGTCCCTTGCTTTCCGTCTCCGGCGTACTGAGGCGCCGCCGCCGGACCGCTGAGGAGCAGGAGCGCGCTGCCGCCCAGGGCAATCCCGCTCATGCCCAGTACCTCCGCTCACTGCCCGGTCGGCGCACCCGGCCCGGTGCCGTGGAGGCGTGTACCGAGAACCGCTGGCAGATTCCCTTTACCCAGATCACGCTGCACCAGGCCGAGGAGGGCCCCGCCGTGCCTTCCCGGCCGAGAAACGGGCGCTCGAGGCGGCGCTGTCCGCCAGTCGAGCCAGGCCAGCAGGGCCGCGGTCGAGGTCAGCACGGTGTGGCGCACCGGGTCCGGCCGCGAGGTGGTGGACGATGCACCCCAGGAGCCGTCGGGGTCCTGCTCGGCAAGCAGCGTCTCGAGCCCCTCGTGCGCCTGTGGGGGCAGCGGCTCTCCGAGAAAATGCACTGTCACCACCAGCTCCGCCAGCAGGTCAAGATTGCCCTGCGCCCGGGCCCACAGGATCCCCTCCGTCAGCACCGCCACGACCGGCTCGCGGCGCCCGGCCAGCCACACCGGCGGCGGGAGGCCACCGAAGTCGGTCAGTGCAACGACCTCGTGGACCAGCGCATAGAGCAGCCAGCTGATCCTGCGCCGCTGCGAGGGCCCGGCCTCGGCGCCGACAATAGGAACGAGCTGCGGGTCGCGGGCGAGCTGCTCGATCAGCGATTCAGCCAGCAGCGCGTCGATGTCGATGTTCGTCTGGTCGTCGAGGTGCGACAGAAACAGGGCCGTGGTCAGTCGCACCGTAGGGTTGGCGAAGCTCCCCTGCAGCGACCGTCGGGCCTGATCCGCAATCGACCGTATCAGCGGACTCGCCTGTCCGGCCCGCTTCATCAGGTGCGCGGCCAGCACGAGATGATAGTGATCGATCAGCGGCTTGTGCGGTTGCGCGCTCCAGCGCTGAAACGCAGCCGACTGACTGAGCTCGCGCATCCGACTGCGGAACAGACGGCTGAACCGCTCGCGATTCTCAGGATCTCGGGCGAGCTGCTGAAACACACGCCACGCCACCGCCTCGTCGATCATGTCGCCGAGGCCGCCGTCCGCGGGCGTGGCCGGGTGTGTTTCGATCCAGGCGAGCGCCCGGGAGAGCGCCGCCCGGATGGCGGCGTCTTTCGAAGTGTCCTGGTCCGTCGCGGCCGGCGCCTGCGCCGATGCCGTCAGGCTCAGCAGCAGCGCGAGCAGCCGCAGACAGAAGGTCGGATCGTGCTTGGGCATATCCGATAATATAAGCCCCCGCGTGGACGACCGACAGGCCATGATTCAGCACGAGCGCGCAGGTGGACGGTCCAGGGGCTTCTCGCGCGCGCCCGGGAGATGGCCGCAGCCCTTTAACTGGTGGCGTTCCATGCCTAACATAGGCCCTGAGATCATGCAGTCACGAGATCGGGGGGGCATTGGGGCAGACATATTCGTGGATCGCGCTGGGGATCGGGTTGTTGCTGACCGTGGTGCTATTGCTCTTCAGCAGTGTGTCGCCGGGTGATGATCAGAGCCTGCCGCTGTTGACCTCGCTACTGCTCTGCGAGGTGGGCTTCATCGCCACAGCCATCGGTGTCGGTCTCGGCGTGCACCAGCTCGTCCGGCAGAAACGCTTCTCGGTGCAGGTGTGGTTAACGGTCGGAAACCTGCTGCTGGCCATGAACTTCGCTCGCCTCGCACTGGTGCTGTGGCCGGAAACGGGTATTGCCTGATCTGTGCCGTGGGGGTCGATGCGTCAGCCCGAGCCGGCGACGGCTTCAGACGCTGGCTGGAACAGCTCGCCGGCGGCGCGATGGCACCCTGAGTGTGGCCTCAGTTCACATCCCAGTCTTCGTAGCGCGCAGTATCGAACTTGCGGCTGAACACTTCGTAGACCTCATTCACCGTTCTTGGCTCGCAGGTCTTGGGGTGAAAAATGCTCGCGTTGTTCTTGGCCGCCGTCGGAAACATCTCGGCGGCGAAACTGTCGGGATTTTTCTTCAGCGCCTTGATGAAGGAAACCGCGCCGCGGGGTCCGAGGAAATGCGTCAGGTACAGCTCAGTGCGGCCGGGTTGATGGTCGAAATGTGAGGAAAGCTTTCTCAGGTTGTCCTTCACCGATTCTGCCGCCATGATGGCCGACACCCTCGGATTCCTGCGCAGCTCGAGCAGGTGTTGATATACCCGCTTGTTCTTGATGCGTGGGCGCCGGTTGCCGCGCCGATCCACGGTGTACTCGATCTGGGAGGCGTAGTCTCCCAGTCCGTATTTTTCGCCGTGCGCCTTGACGGTGTTCAGCCAGGTGTCATGGGTGAACTGATACAGCCCGGCCGCCGACGAGCCGGGTGCCTGGGCGACGGGGTTGAAGGCGCTTTCCACCGCAGCCAGCTCCATCAGAAATGAGAACTCGACACCGGTGCGCACACTGCTCAGACGGATGCCTGCGACCACCCCTCGGTCGACATTGAATTTCTCGGCGTCCTGCCGGGCAAGATCGGCATACACGGTGATCAGAAACGCGAGCGCGGCGTCGTCCAGGCTCTGCTGAGGATCGCCGGGGGCGAGGTACAGGGAACGGAATTCATCGAGCGCCTGCTGGGTACGAGGCCCCTTCAAACCGTCGGCGCTGGATTGTCCGAGGTCAAAGCCGAGATCGAGCAGGTCCTGCTGCTGCTGTTTCACCCGGGGATCGAAGTCGGTGGCGCGGATCAGCCTTTTCTTCCCCTTCGGGTCCGGCAGGTACAGAGCTGGACCCCATTGACGGTGCTCTGGGGAAGGGCCCGAGGCGCGGGCCGAGCGGTGCCCAAGCTCACGGATGCTGGCACGCAGCGACTCAGGGCGGAT
Source organism: Gammaproteobacteria bacterium (assembly GCA_050118435.1). Classification (GTDB taxonomy): domain Bacteria; phylum Pseudomonadota; class Gammaproteobacteria; order DSM-19610; family DSM-19610; genus Thiogranum. The sequence continues at coordinate 15,529 of JASFKW010000006.1, forward strand.
CGGTTCGACGGTCGGGGTGCTGCTCTCGGCAACCGAAGTGGTTTCCATGCTCGCCATATCTTCGCGCGCCGTTTCCGCGAGCCGCTCGGAGGGCGGCTGGGCTGGCGCGGCGCCCGGTTTGTCGAGCAGGGTGCTGGCGCTCGCCAGCGCACCCAGGAGCAGGACGCTCGCCGTCAGCCCGAGGGGCAGGGTCCGCAGGCCGCGCCGCGGCGTGCGCTCAGTCGAGACAGGGTGGCCTTCATTCTTCGGCGCGGGGACCGGCGGTCGGGTGCCGGTTTGGAGCAGCGCGCGCTCCAGTGCTTCGAGCTGCCGGCGCGCTGCGTTACGCTCGGATTCCACGGCCGCGATACGTCTCCTGAGATCGCGAAGCTCGTAGAGCAGGCTTTCCTGGTGAGGCCCGGAGCGTCCGTGGCTGCAGCCATAGCGTCGTCTGGTGCGCTGCAGGACGGACTGGATGTTCTTGTTAACGGCGTTTCGCCACTGTTGTTTTCCGGTACGCAACGGCTTAACCCTCCAAGCAGCTGCAACGTTTCACAGCATGAATCTACATGGCTTCTCCGTGTCTGCGGGGTCCTGTTTCCGTCTTCCCTGCCCACCCGATGCGCCATGGAGCCGCGGAGGGTGGTCAACGTCTGTGTCTGTGTAAAAGACAAAGCAATTTCTATGCTTGCTGGAAAGCATGCTTATATAAAACAAAGGCTTATAGCGTATGCTTCCAGTTTTGCTCTTATAGAAAGTGTAAAGTTTGCAAGACACGAGTCTGGTATTTCTTACATATTCGCACCAGCGCCCATGCCCGGGATGGATTGCGCCGGGTATCGTAGCAATCGGATTAAGTATTGGGCGCCTAGGGCAGGTTGAAGGTCGGGCGGGGCGCCGTGCTCTGGTAGTAGGGCATCATCCTCGGCACCAGTGCATTGAGCGTCTGCTGACGGTTTTGCGGAGCGGGATGGGTGCTCAGGAACTCGGGCATCCGGTCCCCGCCCACCCTGGCCATTTTCTGCCACAGGGTCACCGCGGCGCGAGGGTCGTAGCCGGCCTTGGCGGCGAGCTCGATGCCGATCACGTCAGCCTCACGCTCGGCGGTCCGGCTGTTGGGCAGCTTGATGGCCAGGGCCGCGGCGAGGGCGGCGCCCGACATGGCGAGCCCCGGGCGGTCGGAGGCGGCGCCCGCAGCCACCACGCCCACGCTCGTCGCCATGGCGACCGACATCTTTTCCGCCTGATGATTGGCGAGCGCGTGGGCGATTTCGTGTCCCATGACCTGGGCGATCTCGTCGTCCGTGGCGTCCAGTTGCTCGACCAGACCGGTGTAGATCGCCATCTTGCCCCCGGCCATACACCAGGCGTTGACCACGTCCGGATCGTCGATCACGGAAATGCTCCAGTCCCATCGGGCTGTGGCGGGTCGCATTTTGACGGCCTGAGCCACGAGACGCTCGGTGATGGTCGTCACCCGCCGTTTGAGTGCCGGGTCATTGTCGATCTTACCCTCTTCGGCGAGCGGCTTGAGGGTCTGGGCATAAGCCTCCTTAGAGGCGCTGATCGCGCTTTCCTCGGACACCAGCATGAGCTGTCGGCGTCCTGTCGGACTGGTGGCGCAGGCCAGAAGGAGCAGGCTGACGAGTGTGAGTATGGCGTACTGCTTCATGAGGAAGCCTTGTCGAGGGACTCGGCGCGTGCGCCGGTCTGCGCCGGGGAAGCGTTGGAACTGTCCGCCGGGTCAGCCGCGGCGGCTGTCGCCCCCGCGCGCCGTTTCAACGTATGTTCTTCTTCCAGTCGGGTATCTTGGCGTGCCTTGCCTTTGAAAAATTGGAGAAAGTGAGCGCGACGTAGAACAGGTCCACACCGCTGAAGTCAGCGTCGGTGACGTCGGCGTGCCGCAGCACCGCGCCCGCGAGCTGGGCGTCTGTGAAATCCGCACCCGTGAGATTGGCGTGGCGCAGTGTCGCATCGCGCATGGTCACGCCGCGCAGACTCACCCCGACCAGGCTCGCATTGGTCAGGTTCGCCAGATTGAGGTTCGCGGGGGTACAACCCTCGCCACCCATCCGCGCGCCGTCGAGCCTGGCATCGATCAGGATGGCGCCGTTCAGATAGGCGCCGCACAGGCACGTATGGTTGAGGTCGCTGCCGCGCAGGTTGGTGGCGAGCAGCACCGCCGACTCGAGGTTAGCCTCGGCCAGGTTGGCGTACTGCACGCTGGCATCGGACAGGTTGGTGTGACCCAAATCGGCGCCGGACAGGTCGGCGCGGTTCAGGTCGGCACGGCGCAGATCGCAGTATCTCAGGCGGGCTTTCCTGAGTGAGCAGTGAGACAGCACGGCGCCGCGCGCCGGGTTGCCGTCGCCCAGTTTCGCGGCCTGGAGGTTGGCACCGTCGAGATTGGCGTGATCGAGGTGCGTTGCGAGCATTTCGGCGTGACGCAGCAGGGCGTTTTCCAGGTTCGCGTGACTGAAATTCGTTTCCTGCAGCTGCGCATTGAGCAGAGTGGCGCCGCGCAGGTCACAGTCGCTAAAGTCGGCGCCCTGCAGGAGGGCGTCACTGAGATCCTGGCCTCTCAGATCGGCGCCGACGATGCTGTCCTCGCGAAAGTCGGCTCCCGCCAGCGTCTGCGCATCGACGGTGCGAATGAGCTCGCCGTTGTCCTTGTGCCTGATCTCGATCATGAGCGTTGTTCTCCCTGGTTCAAGCCGGTAGACCGGTCGATGCATGTTCCCTGTCCCGTTGCAGGCAGGAGTGGCACCGTGCTTTTTATTTTATTTGGCTGCCGTTGTCCATCGATCCCACGGGGACAGCGGCGGTAGATCCGTTGCGCCGATCCGCCGCGAGTGATCGTGCCGCCGCCGTCACGGCGTTCGCCACGTCAGCGGGCGAGGGAGCCACCGTGGCTCCCTCGCCCGCAACGCGGCCATGGCGCGCTACTGTTGCTGCTGGTAGCCGGGGGGCTCGAACTCGTAGCGATAACCCGGCGTGGCTCCGCCAGTGGCAGGCGCCTCAGGTCCGCTCCCGGGGGCGGCGGCGCCGCGTCTGCCTGGCCCGGCTCCACCGGGCCCGCGCCCATAGCCAGGCTCACGTGGCCCGTAGCCGGGGCCGCGCCCGTACCCAGGTTCGCCAGGGCCGTATCCGAAGCCGCCCGGCCCGCGTCCATAGCCCGGGCCACCGGGTCCGTAGCCGGGACCGGGGCCATAGCCTGGCTCACCGGCGCCGTAGCCCGACCCTCCGGGGCCACGGCCAAATTCGGGTCCCCCGGCGCCGTAGCCCGGTCCGACGGGACCGCGGCCGTAGCCGCCTTCGCCGGGCCCGTAGCTCGGGCCGCCCCGGCTCATGGCGGGCGATCCGCGGCCGGATCCCATGCCCATCCGGCTACCGCCCGGATCACCGCCGCCGAAGCCGGGCGCCCTGGCGCCGCGCTCGAAGCGGCCGTAATCCCGCCGCCGGTCGCTGGGACCGGATGATCCTCCACCCATGCCGAAGGCCAGAAGCCGCGGCTCCTCCGCCGACTGTGGTGCTGGGGCCGAAGGGGCGCCGGTCGAAGCCAGTACCAGCATCGGTGCCAGGCACAGCGCGCCTCCGAGGGTTGTGATGATCTGTCTGGGTAAAAACATGCTTATCTCCTCCATTATTGTTTACTGCCCCTGTCAAGTATAGATACAAGCGCGGCGCGAGCTCCGTAACAGGATGTTACAGGAACCCCGAAAGCGGGGCTGCATCGCAGACCGCCTGGCCGGGCCGGTCCCGGTCTGCGGCTTGGCGGCCCGTCCCGGTGTGGCCCGTGACCCGGCCCCGGTTTGGGTTGGAGGGAGTCCTCCGGGAGTGCTCAGGGCTGATGATCCACCGCGGACGGCTCCGTCTCCGGCGTGTCGAGGGGCGCTTCGGCGCTCTCGTCACTGTGTTCGTCTGTGTATTCGGAGGCCGAGTGCTCTTCGGCCGGCGGCGTGGAGAGGTAGCCGCCGCGCGAAGTCACACAGCCGGCCACATAGTCCGCACGCTGCTCCGGCGGAATTTCATACAGGGCGGCTTCGCTCTGACATTCGCTTTCCACGTCGGCGCCTTCCTGCGCTGTCGCGCCGGTCGAGGTCAGCGAGCCTACCAGCACGCCGGCGAAGAGGGCTGTGAAACGGGCTGTAGGGGGCATGGGATGTTTCTCCTTCGGCAAAGTCTTTGACCGGCCGGTCCCGCCCCCGTTGCGGCGGACGTGCGGGTCGGTACGTACGGTTGGTCGTGTTATTTGACGTCCTGCCACCCGGCGCCGTCCTGGCGGTAGAGCAAAGTTAGCAGAAGCTGGGGCACCGGGGAACCGGTGCTGTTGCCGCGGCTTGGGCGGGGCGGTGGGAGTCGCCGCCCGTGGTCGGTCAGGAGCCCGAGGATTCGACCAGCGCCCGGTCGATCTCGAGCACGCGTCCTCCATCCCGCTCTCGAACCAGGCCGCTGGCCACCGGATCGAATTCGATCCGCTTGACGATGGTGCCGAACACCTCCCGCAGCGCCCGCGCGCCGAGCCGATTTTTCCGGGCCGCCTTGTCCGCGATGAGCGAGGCGGCTTCTTCAGTGATGCTCAGGGTGATGCCCGTGTGCCGGAAGTAGTCGACCGCGATGGGCCAGATGGCCCCCGGCACGTCGGTGAAGATCTTCAGCAGGTCAGGCGGAGCCAGATCCCGCAGCATGATGACGCTGTCGAAGCGAGACAGGAATTGAGGCGTCATCCCGTACCTGAAGATGTCTTCCTGACTTACGTGCTTGGCCAGCTCGAACACAAAATAGCGCTCCAGGCTGCCGTCGGCGCGCGGCACCAGTCGGTAGAACTTGTCGGCGCCCGACTTTTCCGCGACACGCTGAAACACCTGGTCGTAGAGCTCCTCGAAAGCGCCGCCGGCGACAAACAGGACGTGCTGTGTGTTGATCGGCATGGTGACCGAATGCCAGGCTCCGGACTCGAAGTAGGGCATCTGCACCTGAACGTTTTCGTTTTCCATCAAGGTGAGCAGGCTGTCCTGGGCCACGATGCCCTTGACGTTGGGCTCGCCGCCGACCACCGCCCTGATCTTGTCGACCTCGTCGATACAGACGATGCCGTGCGAAACATAGTCCCGCATGGTCCCGAGGTCCGCCCGCTCACCGAGAATATTGGCCGCCTGGCGCGCCAGCCGGTCCATGACCATGCTGGTCTGCTCGCCGCGGCTGGCCAGGTCGGCCACCAGGTTGGCGTTGATGCGGATAATGGTCGCAAAGCGCTCGAAGCCTTCGGCCTCGGTGAAAAACCGCTCGGCAGCGCGCATGATGGTGGTTTTTCCAGTGCCGGAGTTGCCGATCATGAGCACATTGCCCACCGAGTGCTCGATGAGGTGCTTGTAAATGGCGACCGCCATGTCGCGCAGGGCCTGATCCTGCCCGATCACGTCGCGGTTGAGGGTCTCGAAGATGTCTCGGGGTGTCATCGCCGATGCGCGGGCACTGGTTGCGGCACGGATCCTGATTATACGTGAGCGTGTGGCTTTTACTAAGGTGTGCCTGAGTCAGGCTCCTGAGCTATCGCGACACACTCCAGGAAAAGCTCCCGGTCGGCTAGTACTCTTGCTGAATCCATCAATACCATATTGCAAGAGTACTGGACGCCCGCGTCCCTGCGCACGACGTTCCCGAAAGCTCAGGCCGGCCGAGTTCGCTCCTCGTCGGTAGAAAGGCTCGGTGTCGGACCGGACCTCGCGCGTCTCGCGCGTCTCGCGCACCGCGGCAATGAGCCTCGCGCGCCCGCCTCGGCCGGGCCGGACGGGATGTGTCCTATACTTCGCCCAGCCGGAAAATGTTTTCGTGGCGCCGCATCTCGGCCCTGAGGCCGGTCTCAAGGCAGCGCAACGACGGGCACCGGCGCGCAGCCGCCTGCCGCGCTCCCGGACTGTCTCCGACGCAGACAACGGCAGCGGCTGAGCGGGGCCACAGACAGAGAAACAGGACCGGGAAAAACAACAGCATGCCGGACTCCTCAGCGATTCGCGGTCTGCACTTTGCCGTGCGCCCGCGGGTTATCGCCAAGTACCTGGGCCAGGCCTTTCTGGTGCTGGCGGTACTGACCTGCGTACCGGCTGCCGTGGCGCTGCTCGGTGGCGCCACCGCGGTGGCGCTGCGCTACCTGGGCGTGATTGCCGGTTTCGCCCTCTACGGAGCGCTGACCGCCTGGATCAGGGTTCCCCCCAACATGCAGAGGAACGAGGCCCTGGTCATTACCGCCTTGGTGTTCACGCTGTCGTCCTGTGTCATGGCCTTCCCCCTGGCGGGCTACGGAATCGCCTTCATCGATGCCCTCTTCGAGGCGGTGTCGGGCGTCACCACCACCGGCCTCACGGTGCTGGCGAGCGTGGAAGACAAGCCCGCGGCGTTTCTATTCGGGCGCGCGTGGCTGCAGTGGGTGGGAGGGCTGGGTGTGCTGGTGCTGGTGCTGGCCCTGCTGCTGGAGCCAGGCGTCGCCAGCCGTCGGCTGGGACTCGAAGGGCACCTCGATATCGCAGGCGGTGCCAAGACCCACGCCCGTCGTGTATCGCTGGCCTATCTGGTGCTCACGCTGGTAGCGGTCTTCGCGCTGCTCGGGGCCGGACAGTCGTGGCTGGACGCGGTCGTGCACGGCTTTACCTCGGTGTCGACGGCGGGCTTCTCCAACTATGACGACAGCCTGGCCGGTCTCGATTCGCCCGCGGCGCGGGCCATCGTCACCCTTGCCTCCCTTGCCGGTGCGATTTCCTTTTCGTGGTACTACCTCGGCTATTACCGGCGTGCGTCCTCGCTGGTTGCCGAGGCGCAGTTCCGGGGATTGCTGGTGCTCTGCGCGCTGAGCGTCGCTGCACTGTTCGGCTTTCTTTCGCTGGCGCATCCGGAGCGGGTGGCGGAGAATCTCGCCAACGCGGTGATGACCGGCATATCGGCGCAGACCACCACGGGTTTCGCGAGCATGCCCTTGGCGCCGCTGGATCCGGGCTCCAAGCTGGCGCTGATCACCGCCATGTTCATCGGCGGTGAGCTCGGTTCCACCTCGGGGGGCCTGAAAGTGCTGCGGCTCATGGTCCTGCTCAGCCTGCTTCGGCTGCTGGTGCAGCGGGTCTCAATTCCCGTTTCGGGCCGCGTGACCGCAACTGTGGATGGCTCTCCGCTCAGGCCGGATGAGATCGAGGTGGTGGTGGCGCTGCTGGTGTCCTACCTTGGCGTCGTCCTGGTTTCCTGGGCGGTGTTCCTGGTTCACGGCTACCCGGCCCTCGACGCGCTGTTCGAGGTGGTCTCGGCCGTGGCGACGGCCGGTCTTTCGGTCAGCGTGGCATCGCCGGCGCTGGAGCCCGCGCTGAAGGCGGTGCTCTGTGTTGACATGCTCGTGGGCCGGGTGGAAATTCTGGCCTTCGTGGTGCTGTTGTATCCGCGTACCTGGATCGGACGCAGAAAGGGATAGGCAATATGCGGGCAATATTCGTGGGAGCCAGCTCGGTCACCGTAATGACCGCGCGCCAGCTGCTCAAGGCAGGACATGACGTGGTGATCATCGAGGAGGATGAGAAACGCATCGAGGCCCTCGAGGAGGAGCTGGATTGCGGCTTCGTACACGGTGACGGCAGCCGCCCGGCGGTGCTGGAAGAGCTTTCACCCGGCGGCAACGACGTCCTGTTCTGCCTGTCCGGAGACGACCAGGACAATATCATCGCTTCGCTCGTCGGTCAGACCATGAGTTTCAGCCGCATCATTACCCGGATAGAGGACCCGGATTACCAGGGTATCTGCAACAAGCTCGGCCTGGACGACGTTATCGTCCCAGACCGGGACGTCGCCGAGCGCCTGGCGGACATGGTCGAGGGTCACGATGTGGCGCAGCTCAGCGCCGCGGTCGAGGGCGGCATCCGCTTCTTTCACTTCATCGCGTCCGCGCACAACGCAGGGAAGCTCGGTGATCTCGATCTCCCGGGCGAATCCCGGGTGATCGTGGTCACCCGCGACGGCCAGTCGAGCATCGTCGGCGAAGATGCCGAGATCCGCGAGGGCGACAAGCTGCTGGTGGTGACGCACAAGCGCTACATGCACGAGCTGAAAGATAAATTCACCGAGCCCACCGCTGGCTGACGAGCTTCCGGTGTCTTGATTTTTTTCAATGCCGATTCACGCGAGGGGGTAGCATAAATGTTTATGCGGGCGGAAGACGGTCGGGACAGGAGCGTGGACGACGGCGATGAAGACCAGGGTGTTTCGTGTTTGCCGCGGGATCCGGGCGCGCTGTCGCGGCTGGCGGCGGCACAGATGTCGGTGCGCCGGGTGGCAAGTCGTGTAGGCCGGCGCCACGCGCTGTCGTGGCGTCTCGTCGCCGTTGCCTTTCCGCGGGCTCGGCTGGCGGCACCGTGATCGAGACTCTCCTGCTCACAGCGGCGCGCGTGTTCACCTTCGAACAGAAGCGGCAGCTGACGAACGCGAGCGGCTTCTTCTTCCAACGGGACGAGCGCCTGTACCTGGTGACCAGCCGCCATGTGATGATCGACAAACCGAGTGAGCACTTCCCCGATCGTATCGAGATCGAGCTGCACACCGACCCGGACAACCTGGCGCAGTCCACCGGATTTTCGATCCCCCTGTACCGGGACGCCAAGAGCGTCTGGCGCCAGGGCGTGGATACTGCCGGCGAGATCGATGTGGCAGTCATCGAGATTGATCGAGCCGCGTTGCCGGAGAAGACTCTCTACCGCGCCTTCAGACCGGAACACCTGCAGGATCCGGGCGAGGAGGTCGAGGTCGGCACCCCCCTGCTGGTAGTGGGTTTTCCGCTCGGCTTTCACGACAGGCTCCACCACATGCCCGTGGTGCGTCACGCCGTGGTTGCGTCTTCCTTCGGCCTGCGTTTCCAGGGGGAGGGTTACTTTCTCACCGACGGGCGCACCCACCGGGGTACCAGTGGGGCGCCCATCGTCATGCGCGCGCCGGGGTCGCCTGGCGATCGGGCGGGGCTCCCCTGGAAGCTGCTCGGGGTTCACTCGGCGCGGCTCGACGTGGGAACGCGCGATGTTAAGGTGGACGAGGCGCTGGGCCTGAATTGCGCCTGGTATGCGGATATCCTGCTCACGCTGACCGAGCCCCACGGCGCGACTGAGCGCACTCCCGCGTAGCGGATGAGCCGAGCCGGGCGCTTGGAGCCTTCGACCCACATGTCCACCGGCACAATCGGCGAGGCGCATGCCTGCGACGAGGGGGGCAGCCGGGCCTGCGCATGGCTGATAACGGTGGCCGACCGACTTGTCAGGCGTGGAAATGATGAGCAATATACGCAGCGCGCCGGGCACGGGTGCGCCGGTGCTGCATGGCGGGCGATGCCTTCTCGGACAGGAGCGGACCCTGGAAGCCAGCGGTTGCCGCATTCACTAATACCGGCCCCGGGGCGGGGGTCTGATCGCCGCGATTAAGCAGCCGCTCGGCAGCGGCGATGAGGAAAGAGAGGGTCACGCCGAAATCTCCGGCCACTGTGGCTGGGACTGATGGTCGGAAGAGCGATGCGGGTAACAGAGGAGATCGAAACGGTATTCGTGGTCGACGATGATCCGTCGCTGCGCGACGCTCTCACCCTGGTGCTGGAGGACGCCGGTTACCACGTGCAGGCCTGCCCTACCGCCCGGGACTTTCTGGAGGCCTGCGACGAGCGGACCGCGGGCTGTGCGATCCTGGATATCGGCATGCCGGACATGGACGGTCTTGCGCTGCAGCGCGCCACCGTGCAGCGCGGGATCCGGCTGCCGATCCTGTTTCTCACCGGCCAGGCCGATGTCCCCACTGCGGTCCGGGCGCTCAAGGCCGGGGCGATGGACTTCCTGGAAAAGCCGATTTCCAGCGACAAGCTGCTCGAGCGCGTGCGTGCCGCGCTCGCGGTGAACGCCGCGCAACGCGAGGAGGCGCGGCGCCGCGCGCTTTTACGGGGACGCCTGGATCGCCTGACACCGCGGGAAAGGGAAATCCTGACGCTGGTGGTCGGGGGGCTGTCCAGCAAAGAAATCGGTCGCCGGCTCAACATCAGTTTCAGAACCGTCGAGGGGCATCGCCGCAGGATTGCGGAAAAGGCTCGGACGCGCTCGCTGCCGGAGTTGGCCGAAATGGCCCGCGTCTGCGGCTTGAGCTGATCCTTCGCCGGGTCGGAGCCTGCGCGAGCCTGCCTGCGATGACCCAACGCCGGGGCGGTGGAACGACTCTTCCAGGGAAGCCCGGATTTCGTTCACTGCGAGTCGCAAGCTCCAACGCCACATTCACGTCTCCGATGCCAGTACTCTTGCGACATGATATTGGTGGAATAGGGATTGTCAGGGCTTTGCTTAGGTATTTCTACCTGCGTAGTTAGACGAATGTCTCGCGGCCGCCCGAGCCTGTAGTGTGAGGGCGCACTTGCGGCACCGCCGGAGGGGCTCAAAAGCCATAAACCGGAAGGTTTATGCCGGCCCGGGGTGTCAAAGCGTGCACCGACACCTGGGTGCGCCTGGTGGGGGCGCCACGGATGTCGGGGGCGGGGCGCTGTGGCCCGATGAAACGTCGACTCGGCAACAGCTTTGGGGGCTTCTGGAGCGGGGCGGGCACGGTGATCAGGGGACGCAAGGTCCGATCCCGGCTTGCGGGCCCTGCGGGGGACATCGCCGAGCCGCGATATCGGGCGGCTGGCGAGAGGAGGAGACTGCGGTGCAGCTGAGTACTGTCATGACGCCGGAGGGCCGGGTGATCGCGATCGACGTCGACGAGAGTCTTGACCTGAGGGTTCACAGCCTGTTCGTCCAGGCCTGCGAGCTGGTCGCGGGTTCTGAGTCGGGTGCCATCGAAGTGAACGTGGCCAATACCCGTCAGGTGCGGGATTCCGGCCTTGCCATGCTCATGATGCTGGGCCAGCGCGCCGCCGGGCTGGCTGGTGGGGTCAGGCTGGTCAATTGTGCCCCGGAGTTGCGGCGTTGGTTGCGGGCGCGCAGGCTCGATACGGACCTGAAGCTCGCCTGAGCCAGACACCGCGGGAGGAGGAAGAGCAATCAGGAGGCGAGGCCCAGATGCAACGTAGCACCAATGCTTCCGCCAGACAGGTCGATCAGCGCTGCTGCGTGCGTGAGCGCCTGCGCCTACGCGTGCAGCTCAACAGGCAGCAGTGCGCCATCGGTCACTTCACGACGCGCAACATGGACCTTGAGGGTGCATTCATCGAGGGCGCCCAGCTCGAGTTGAGCCTGAATGACATCGTAGAGCTGGTATTCCTGAGCGCCGACGGTGTAGCGACGGAGCACAGACTGCTGGCCGGGGTGGTCCGCTGCGCACCCGACGGGGTGGGGGTGGTGCTGCTGGATTACGATTGCCAGGCGCTGGCGGTGCTGCGCGACGCCAGGTTGCTGGGCGCGCAGGCCGACTGAAGCGCCCGGCGCAAGCGCGGCGCGGTTGGCCCGGCCCGGTTCCGCGTCTATTGCGCGCTAACCGCCGGTTTATCTCCACATCGGCGTCGCGGACCATCGCTCGTGAGCCGTTTCCAGGCTTGGCTTGAGATTCTGCTGGTGCCGCTGCTGTTCGGTCTCAGCGGTGTGTTGGTTTCGCTGCTGGCCGCGGGCTTTCCGCGCCTGCTCCCCATGCCGGTATTGCTCCTGGCGCAGGGAGGGGTGGTCCTCGCCGGCCTGACAGTACTGCTCGCCCGCCGTGGCCAGCACTGGCGCGATGTTGGGTTGAAGCCCTTCGTGGCCCGGGATCCCCTGCGAGCACTGGTCGTGTTCGCCTCCTGTGCTGCGGCGAACCTGGTGCTGACGCTGTCCATCTACCTGACGGCGCCGGACCGGGTGGAGACCCATGTGCAACGCCTGGAAAGTATTGCCGCCCTTCTGGCCGAGGAGCGGTCGATGACCGCCGTCGCCGCCACCATGTTTCTGGTCGGAGCCTACGAGGAGCTGAGTGCCCGCGGCTTTCTGCTGGCGCGCTGCCGTGCTGCCCTGGGCGGGGTCTGGCCCCCAGTGCTGCTGTCCTCACTGGTATTCGGGCTGGGTCACCTCTACCAGGGGGTCCTGGGAGTGTTGCAGACTGCTGTCATCGGTGCAATTCTGGCTCTATATACGGTGCACTGGGGGACACTATGGCCGGCGATTATTGCGCACGCCCTGCTGAATACCCTGTCGATCGCCGCGCTGGAAGGGATGCGGTCCCAGCAGGCCGCACTGACCGGGGTGGGGGGTTGAGCAGGCTGCGACCGCGAGCCCGTGTGCGGGAGCCAAGGCGCCTGGCGATGATTCAGGAGGCACAATGATGAAACAAACACTGACTTGGCTGTGGTTGTTGCCGGCGCTGCTGCAATGGCCGCCGGCCGGCCTTGCCGAGACCACGGTATACAGGTCGACCAGCGAATCGGGAGCGGTGGTGTTCAGTGACGAGCCACAACCCGGTGCCACGCCCATCGAAGTGGAAGATCCGCCGACCTATTCGGCGCCGGCACTGCCACGGAGGGCAACAGAACGCGCCGACGAGCAAGCCGAAGGTGCCTATCGGGCGCTGGAACTCGTCCAGCCGCAGCCTGAAGCCACCGTCTGGGACAACCAGGGAAATCTCCAGGTCCGCTACGCCGTGGATCCCCGACTGCGCAGCGGGCGTGGCCACCGGCTGGTGGTGCTGCTGGACGGTGAGCCGCAGCCGCCGGTCGCGGCCAGTGAATACCAGTTCGAGAACCTCGATCGCGGGGCCCATGAAGTCCAGGCGCGCATAGTCGACGCCCGTGGCGGCGTCCTGATCGAGAGCGAGCCTGCGACGCTGTATCTTCAGCGGCAGTCGGTGAACTACCCGGCCCGCGGCCGTCAGCCGCGCCCGCCCGGTGTGGTACCGCCGACCAGGCCGCCGTCGCCGGCTCCAGGGACTTCGAGCGGGTCTCCCAGCGCGCGAGGCGCCGCGCCGGGCTCCTGAACCCTCGGGCGCGGCCGCGCCCGAGGCCTCTGGCCGCCGCGCGGGTGTCAGTCTGTCGCCGTCGCGCTTGAGGTGGCGCATCGGCGCGGTCGCTCGGCCTGTCCTCTGCGTGCTCCTCGCGTGCCCGCGCAGCCCGGCTTCGGACGGCCGCGTTCCGCGCCTCGCGGCCCAAAGCGCCGGTGACGGCGGGCGTCAGCGTCGCTCGATTCTGTCGTCACCCGCCAGGGGACCCGCCAGACGCTCCACCTCCTCCCCGCCATAAACCATCAGCCAGCGCAGGATATCTTCCCGGCGAACCAGGCCGCGCAGCTCGCCATCCTCCATCACGGGCAGCTGATTGACCTGTTGTCGCGCCAGCACCTCGAGCACTGCAGCCGCATCGTCCCCGGGTGCGACCCGTGCGAGCTTGTCAAGCGGGGTCATGATCTCGCGCGCGGTGGTCTGCGGCCAGACTTCCCGGGCAATCCGGCGAATGTCCTGCAGGCACACCATCCCGATCAGACGCCCATCCTCGGCCACGGGGAACGAGCGCTGCTCGGTGCCGAGCAGGTGGTGGTGGATCAGGCCGTCGACGGTGGTATCGGGGCTGACCGTGCTGAAGTCGGTCTGCATCAGCCGCGTGACCGGTACGTCTTCCAGGGCCTGACGCACCAGAAGCTGCCGGTAGCTGACCAGAGCCGCATTGTTCAGGAACCACCCTATAAAGGCGAGCCACAGGCCGGGGACGAATCCCGTGCCGAACAAGGGTACCTGCAACCCGAGCATCATCGCCACGCCGCTGGCAATCAGAAGCCAGGCGAAGAACTGCCCGCCAAGGGACGCCCATCGGGTCGCACGGCGCATGTTGCCGGTGATGCCCCACATCACGGCCCTCAACACGCGTCCGCCATCGAGGGGGAAGCCCGGCACCAGATTGAACAGGCCGAGGATGATATTGATGTTGCCCAGCCACAGCAGGACGGTGGGCAGCGGGGCGAGCGTTGCAAAGATGCGTTCCGGATGCTCGGGGTCCAGCGCCGCGGTGTCGATGGTCATACCGGCCAGGGCGAGGAACAGGGCACCGAGCACCAGGCTGGTGATCGGCCCGACAATGGCCATCCACAGCTCGGCCCGCCAGGCACGCGGCTCGTTCTCCATGTGTGCCATGCCCCCGAATATGAACAGGGTGATGCGTCGCACCTCGATGCCCTTGCTGCGCCCGACCAGGGCATGCGAAAGCTCATGCGCCAGTACCGAGGCGAAAAACGCCACGGCGGCGACCAGTGCGGTCAGCCAGGAGAGGCCGGGGCTCCAGTCCGGATGCCAGGCCGGGAATAGGCCGGCCGCCAGACTGAAGGTGATCAGAAAGAAGATGATCAGCAGGCTCCAGTCGACCTGCACCTCGATGCCGGCGATCCGGCCGAGTCGAAATCCGTTGCGCATGTGGCAGCACTCCCTGGGGCATCAGTGGGGAACCGGCGGCTGCCGCTCCCGGGGCAGGCACGCGTCGATGGGATTGATAATGCGGACGCGGGTCAGCCGAGACAAGTCCGCGGGCTCCGTTTTCTATTAATCCCTATCCCGGTCGCCCCGCCTTCGCGGGTGAGAATCCCGGAGGCATGTCTTTTTCGCCTCGCGATACCCCTGCAAGACCCCTGTGCTAGGGCCTGACGCCGGCCCGGGTAGTGCCGCGCCAGCGGATCCGCTGTGAGGGGCGCCGCCGGCCGGCTCCAGGAATGCTGTGACGGGGTCGACATAGAAGTCGTGACGGAATCCCGCGCTCGGGCGTCGGCGATTCCGGCCGCCAGGATGTTTTGACAAGGGCTACCCTCGCTGAAAGGCGGGGGGCGCAAAGTCACCGGTCTAAGGGCTTGACCTATGACAGCGGGACTACCGGAATAACCAGCGGGCCTGTTTTCCTGATTCCCAGGGTCTCCTGGGTCACCTGCGTCTGCCGTACCCGGGCGGTCGACCCAGCCCCTTTCCTGTGTCTGTGCCTAAATGCGCCCCCTGCCCGTGACTGGTCATTCGTTGCAGATGAGGGGATGCCGCTATGGCCGAAGAAGGGGACCTGAACCAAGCGCCTGGGTTGACCACCGCGACGCTGGAGGTCCTCGAGCTGTTTCGCGGCGAGACGGCCGATTCTCTGGACTGGGTACGGAGCTCATGCGCAGTGAGGTCGGTGGCGCCAGGTGAAGTGCTGCTCTCACCTGACCGCGACAACGACGCGCTCTACGTTATTCTTTCCGGACGCGCGGAAGTGAGGTTCTTGCTCGAAGATCCGCGCTCGAGAGTGAGACTGCAACCGGGTGAATGCGCCGGCGAGATGTCCCTGATCGAGGGCAGTCGACCCTCCGCCACGGTGGTCGCCAGGGAACGCTGTCAGGTTCTGGTCATTGGCTCCAACGTCGTCTGGGCGTTGATCGACCGATCCTCCGTGGTGGCCCGCAATTTGCTACATATCCTCTCGATGCGGGTGCGCAGAAACAACCGGGCACTGGTGCAGAGCCGTGTACGGCAGCGTATCCAAGAACGCGACGCCTTGACCGATCCGCTCACCGGGCTGCATAACCGACGCTGGATGGAGCGCTGTCTGGTGAGAATCGTGGAACGCTGTGCCCGTGACGGGCAGCCCCTGGCTTTGCTCATGATCGACGTCGACCGTTTCAAGGGCTACAACGATCACCACGGGCATCCGGCGGGAGACCGGCTGCTGGCCGAGACCGCGCGGGTGATCGGCAAGAGCATTCGCGCCACCGAGGCGCCAGGCGATTGCGCAACTCAGCGAACCCGTTCACGGCGCCGGCGGGGGCGCACGGCTGCGGCCATCGGCGCGGCGAGGACAGGTAGCAGATATCGTGCGCCGGTGTGTGTCGTCGTCGTGGTGGGCCTGCGCCTCGGATGCTCAGCGTTCCGAGTCCGCGAGTCCGTCCAGGGTTTCGGGCGGCGCGGCGACGCGGAACTCGAGGAATGTGGTCATCCCGTAGCGCGAATCGATGCGCAGGCTCTTGAGACCCCTGTCGCCCGTTTGCACTACCAGCCGCGTCGGTCGCCGTATGAGGTGAGACACGTGGTTGTCCTGCTGGCCCACCAGAATCACCAACTCGGACTCTCCGCTGGCCCGGTCTTCGATAAGCCCTTCCAGGGGCTGCTCGCGCACGATGGGCGGGGAGCCCGTGGGCGCGGCCGCGTCCTCCGGGCCGGCCATCCGGGTCGGAATCACTTTAAGGGTCACCAGCCAGCCCTTGTGTTGTCGGGTGAACTGCTCGCAGAATGCCGGCCAGTCTTCCAGCTTGACTTCTTCTCGCGCCACCTGAGTTGTGCTCCGTCTTGGGGGAAGCGCATATCGACGGGTCAATGCGAGCGGTGCGGGCGCTCGGGGATACGCCGCTTGATGACACCCCGGACTCGTCGGGGGAGTGCCCCGGCACCCATGCCGATCTTCGCAGGGTCTCCGGCGTCCGCGTGTGACGCCCGCGGGCAATTGCTTCGCACCGCGGGCTTCGCTCTAGCGGCCGGGTTCGCCGGCCAGCTCGCACATCCATTGGCTTCCGTGGTTCGATCCCCGACGGGCTGCGGAATGGCACAGACCCCTCGGTCGCAAGCCCATCACGTGCGCACCACTATCGCCGAATCCCGTGGCAGCTTCATTGACAAATTTCACCCGGTCGGCGCTCCCGGGCTGCGTATGAGCATGGAATCCAGGCGCATCGCGTCCTGGGCCGCGTAGCCGGCCTCATCATTGTCGAAATAGCAGTAAACGTCCTTACCCTGTGACGACCAGGTGGAGAAAGCCCCGGCCCAGCCGGCGAGGGTCTGCGTCGGGTAGCTGCCCTGGTAAGGGCCGTTCGGGCCGTGCAGACGCACGTAGACGAAATCGGCAGTGATGCGCCTGGGCGACAGGAAACCGTCGAGATCATAGATGCAGAACGCGGCGTTGTGCTGCTCCAGCAGATCATAGCAGCGCGTGTTGTGCCAGCTGGGGTCGCGGAATTCAAACGCATAGCGGTGGCGGTCGGGCAGGGCGTTCAGCAGGTCCGAAAGCCGCTCCTCGTTGAAACCCCAGTGTGGCGGAAGCTGAAACAGCAGCGGGCCGAGGTGTTTGCCAAGGGTCACGATACGGCTGAGGAAGGTACGGGAGCTCGCCGCCGGGTCTTTGAGCTTCTTCATGTGGGTGATATAGCGGCTCGCCTTGGCGGTGAACACGAAATCCCGCGGCACTGCTTCCCGCCATCGCCTCAGGGTCTCCTCGGTTGGCAGTCGGTAAAAGGAGTTGTTGATCTCCGCGCTGCGGAAATGCTGCACGTAACAGGCGAGCATGCATGTGCTCGGCAGGTCCTGCGGATAGAACGGACCCTTCCAGTGCTGGTAGGACCAGCCCGAAGTGCCGATGTACAGACTGCCGTCGCGCTGCATCGCGGGAGCCCTCCTTGGTTTCAGCATACTACCTCTGTGTCGGCGGCGTAGCGTGATTGCGTTTTTTCAATGTTGCCGGCTGTCCCCGAGAACATATTTGGCAGAGGAGCCGTACCGGTAGCGGGGGTCGCGGCCGTTTGTCGCGTCCGGTGGCGATCGGCTCTGGTGCCGGAATCGTCTACTCCACGGAAAGCGTCACTGTGAGGCAGGCACATGTATCCTACAAAGACTTATCTGACCCGGCTGACAGAGCAGCTCGACGAGTGGCGGTCACAACTGAGCCAGCTCGATCAGCGGGCCAACGCGATGTTTGCCGAGGCCCGGGCAGAGTATGCCGATGAGCTGGACGCCCTGTTACAGCGCCATGACCAGGCGGAGGGCAGACTGGTCGAGCTGCAGCAGACCAGCGAGCAGGTGTGGGATGACCTCAAGACGGGCATGGACGAGGCTCTGGAGCGCCTCGAAGACGCCCTGGAGACGGCACGGTCCAGATTCCAGTGATCGCTCCGCGGCGGATGCCGTGGCCGGCTTCGGCCTTGAACCCGGCCACGGCAGGCGGATAATGCCTGGCGATGCGATCGCTGTTACCGGCCTCCACTGCAGCCTGCCTCGGGCTTGTGCTCGCGCTCGTCACCGGCGCGGCCGCCGATGAAATTCGCGTCGCCGTAGCTTCCAATTTCGCTGCGGCCATGCAGGCCGTCGCCGCAGGCTTCGAAGCCCGGAGTGGTCATCGCGCGGTTCTGGCGTTCGGCTCGACTGGCAGGCACTATGCGCAGATCGTCAACGGTGCGCCCTTCGACGTCTTCTTCGCCGCCGATGAAACGCGACCCGCGCTGCTGGAGCAGACGGGGCTGGCGGAGCCCGGCAGCCGTTTCACCTATGCCCAAGGGCGCCTGGTGCTGTGGAGCCCGCGGGCCGGCTACGTGGACGCGCAGGGTGATGTGCTCGACAACGGTTTCCGCCATCTGGCCATCGCCAATCCCCGTCTGGCGCCCTACGGCCGTGCCGCTGAGGAGGTCCTGCGGGCACTCGGACTGTGGGACAGGGTATCGGACCGGCTGGTGCGTGGGGAGAATGTCGCGCAAGCGTTCCAATTCGTGGCCAGTGGCAACGCGGAGCTCGGTTTCGTCGCCGCGGCGCAGCTGACGCAGCCCGCCGCGTCGGACGGCTCCTGGTGGGAGGTGCCCGGCTCGCTTTACGGCCCGATCACGCAGCAGGCCGTGCTGCTCACCGGCGCGGCGGCGGCGCATTCGCTGCTGGCCTACGTTCGCGGTCCCGAGGGGCGCCGGATCATCGAGCAGCACGGTTACGGCGTGCCCGATCTGAAGGTCCCCGGCAATGCTCAGTGAGGCCGATCTCTCGGCGCTCCGGATTACGCTGAGACTGGCCGCGCTCACCACCCTGATCCTGCTGCTGATCGCAACGCCGCTGGCCTGGTGGCTGTCGCGCACCCGCAGTCGTCTGCGCCCGGTGATCGAGGCGGTGGTGGCGCTGCCCTTGGTGCTCCCGCCCACCGTGCTGGGCTTTTATCTCTTGATCGCGCTGGGCCCCGGCGGGCTCATCGGCGGTGCTCTGGAACGGCTCGGCGGACGTCCGCTAGCGTTTACCTTCGCCGGGCTGGTGGTCGGCTCGGTGTTCTATTCCCTGCCGTTTGTGGTTCAGCCATTGCAGGATGCGTTCAATGCGCTCGGGCGCCGGCCGCTGGAGGTCGCGGCCACCCTGCGCGCAGCGCCGCTGGACCGGTTTTTCTCGGTGGCGTTGCCGCTGGCCCGGCCCGGGTATCTTACCGCGGCCGTGCTCGGCTTCGCCCACACGCTCGGCGAGTTCGGGGTGGTGCTGATGATCGGCGGCAACATCCCGGGGCGCACCCAGGTGCTCAGTATCGCGATCTACGATCACGTCGAGGCGCTGGACTATGACCGCGCACACCTGCTTTCCGGGGGGCTGCTGGCCTTGTCTTTCGTTATGTTGCTCGCCGTCTACGGGCTCAGCCGTCGTAACCGCCCGGTGCGGCCGTGAGCCTCGAGCTCCAGCTGCGCGTCGTGCGGGGGGATTTTGTCCTCGACGCGGCCTTCAGCGCACCGGGGCTCGGTATCACGGCCGTGTTCGGTCCTTCGGGCTGCGGTAAGACCACCCTGTTGCGGGGCGTCGCCGGGCTGGAGCCGACCGCGACCGGACGCCTGCGGGTGGGCGGGGAGCTGTGGCAGGACCAGGGGCGTTTCCTTCCACCGCACCGCCGGGCGGTGGGCTACGTGTTCCAGGAAGCCAGCCTGTTCCCCCACCTGTCGGTCCGGCGCAACTTGGAGTTCGGCTTGAGGCGGGTGCCGCCCAGCTTGCGTCGGGTGCCCTTCGAACAGGCGGCGCATCTGCTCGGTCTGGCGCCGCTGCTGCAGCGCGAGCCGCACGAGCTCTCCGGCGGCGAGCGCCGGCGCGTGGCCATCGCGCGTGCGCTGTTGACCAGTCCGCGGGTGCTACTGCTCGACGAGCCCCTGGCGGGTCTGGACGTCGAGCGCAAGGCGGAGATCCTGCCGTACTTCGAGCGGCTTCACCAGGAGCTGGAAATGCCCGTGTTGTACGTGAGTCACGCCGCCGATGAGGTGGCGCGGCTGGCCGACCACCTGGTGCTGCTGGAGGGCGGCCGGGTGCGCGCGAGCGGCCCGGTCGCCCAGATGTTGACCCGCTTCGATCTTCCCATGGCGCACGGTGACGACGCGGCGGCCGTCGTCGAAGCCACAGTGAGCGGCTACGACAGGGCGTTTCACCTCACCCGGGTGGTGTTCGCTGGTGGCGAGTTCCTGCTCGCACGCCCCACGCCACCGGTCGGATCGCGGGTGCGGCTGCGGGTCCTTGCGCGCGATGTCAGCCTCACACTGGAGCGACAGGTCGGTACCAGCATTCTGAACATCTTTCCTGCGACCGTAGAGGCATTGGGCGGGGAGGGCCCCGCGCAGGTCATGGTGCGGCTGGACGCCGCCGGCGTGCCACTGCTGGCCCGCATCACCCGGCGCTCGGAATCGGTGCTGGGGCTCAGGCCCGGCAAGGCGGTGTTTGCCCAGGTCAAGGCCCTGGCCCTGCTGGCGTAGGCGGCGCTGAGCGGAGCCTCGCCACGGGGTGTCGACCTTCTCGAGTCCGCGGCGCAGACGCTTCAGCCGAGCGCCGCTTCCAGGGCATCGGCGATGTGCGGATAGCGGTAGTCAAAACCGGACTGCAGGTGCCGCGCGGGCATCACTTTCTGCCCGGTGAGGTACAGGTGCGCCATCTCGCCGAGCATCGGACGCAACGCCCACCCGGGCACCCGCAGCGCGACCGGACGCTTGAGGGTCCGCCCGAGCTGCCTCGCGAAGTCCCGGTTGGTGACCGGATGCGGTGCCGTGTTGTTGAACGCACCCTGCAACCGGTCGTCGCGCATGAAGTGCAGAAACAGCTCGATCAGATCGTGCAGGTGAATCCAGGAGATCCATTGCCGGCCCGAGCCGACCACCGCGCCCAGTCCCCAGCGAAACTGCGGCGCCAGCCCCGATAGCGCACCGCCGCCGCGGCCCATCACCACGCCGGTGCGAGAAATGCACACCCGCACGCCCTGTTCTTCGGCCTGCAGCGCGGCGTGTTCCCAGCGCTCGCAAAGCCGGGACTGATACTCGTCGCCGGGGCTGGACCCTTCAGTCAGCTCCTGATCACCGCGGGCGCCGTAGTAGCCGACCGCGGAGCCGCTGATGAGGAGCCGCGGCTTGATGCTGGCCGCGGCGATGTAGTCGACAACGCGCCGGGTGGTATTGACGCGGCTCGCCACCAGCTCGCGTTTCACCCTTCGGTTCCAGCGCTCGGCTCCGAGGTTCTTGCCGGCGAGGTTGACGATTACGTCGGGCACACTGGTGTTGTCCAACTCGTCGAGCCGCTCCATCGCTCGCACGCGGCCCTGGAATCGGCGCTGCGCGCGGCCGCGGTCGCGGGTCAGGACGCTCACCTCGACGCCCGTCTCGAGCAGGCGGGCGCACAGCGCGCTGCCGATGAAACCGGTTCCGCCCGTGATCAGCACGTGGCGCGGTGTGTTCTCATCTGTGTGCATGACAGGCACTGAGATATTGAAAAAATTTATAAGTTAGTTAGATAAGAATGATATCGCCTTCCATGGGTGATCTTATGGATTCATTTGGTTTTTCCCAGTGTCACAAGGAAGGGTAGCACCAGCAAGACGGCGGTGAAGTGCCTTGGATGAGTTGGAGTGCATTACACGATAACACCATGGCCATGACGAACGCAGAGCGGCAGAGACAGTTCCGCGAGCGGGCCACGGGGGATCCGCACAGGCACCTGCTAACACGATTGCAGGTAATGATCTCGCCGCGGGCCGCCGCCTGGGTGTATTTGGGGCGCAATCCGAAGGGACGGGGCCAGTTTCCCGCAATGCGGCGTTGCCGCTCGCTTGTTTAGACGGACTACACGGCGCTCGCGGCGCCTGGCCTTGCAGCAAAATGGCCGCCGTCGCGGCGATCCGGTAAGTGTTAACAGGCCCTAGCTTAGCCGTGTCTACAGAGTAGACGTCGCTGGTTCTCCGGACGGCGGGTCGGGGGGCATTGATAAGTTTCATGGATGCGCCCATTCAAACAATATTGGTGATAAGCCGAACTCGGAGGATTGACAAAAAAGCGGATATCCGTCCTCGACGGTGCCCGTTATTCACAGCGGTAAGAGAAAGGTAAACAACTGTCCTCTCAAAACGACTGTTGCCTAATTCTTGATCTAGGAATCAATTCTAACTAATTGTTATAAAGATAATTATAGGATGTGTCTAAAAAAACACCAATTTGAACGGTGATCACCGTTTTTATGGGCTTTAGAACGTTTCCATACACATCTTCCACAGAGTTATCCACAGTTTTTGTGGAAAAATCGCGCCCGGCAATGCCGACCTGGCTAGGCTACGTTTGGTGGCCAGAGCCGGGTGGACAAAAGAGGGACTTTCGTCGGTTGGCGAAGGGCTGAGCTTGCTCGGCTGAGCAGCTCGGCAGCCTTTAGGGGCGTATTTCGCCGCAAGGGGGCTCCCGCTCCCATGCCCTGCACTGGCTAACCGTTGCCCATGCCAATCATCACGCCACCGCCAATTCCCATCTGTATGCGCAGATTCAAAGCAAGGTTCTAACTGCCGAGAGGGAGATCGCTCTTCTGCTTTCTGGTGCTGGTCGAGGCGGTTCTAATAGGTCCGGCTGGCATACTGACTACCACGGTGTGAATGGTGTATCAGGCCAGGCGGCGGCTTTCTCAGGTTGATCGCCATGAGCAACGCCCGGATCACCAGTGAACAGCGCAAAAAATCCGACCGACCTGCGTTGGCATTGGAGTTTCGCAAATCAGGTCTTCGGCAGCTTCCTACTCAGTGGATGCGGCGGCTTCGCCCGCGAGCTGTCCGAGCAGGTCGCGCAGCGTCTTCAACCGCGCCGCCGCCTCGTCGAAGCGCTGCCCGCCGAGCGCATCGAGGTATTCCAGGAAGGCCTGGTTGGCCTGCGACGCCAGACTGCGCCGGACGCCAGGACCCTCCGCTCTGCGGGTTTCGCCCTCGAACAGACCATTCAGGGCTGCATCGAAGCTCTCCGCGTAACTCATGGAGTCGCCATGCATCACCACCACCAGGCGCAGCTCCGGGTACGCGGCGGTCTCCGCCTGGAGATAGATTGGCTCCACGTAGAGCAGCGTGTTATCGATGGGGATCGCCAGCACGTTCCCGCGGATGACATTGGAGCCGCGCTGATCCCACAGGGTGAGCTGGCCGGAGAGGAACGAGTCCTGGTCAATCTTGGTCTCGACCTGCTGTGGGCCGAGCACCCGCTTCTCCTTGGGGAATTTGTAAGCCAGAAAACGCCCGTAGTTCTCGCCGTCCGACATCCCCGCGATCCAGCCGATCAGCACCTGCCGGTTCTTCGGTGTGAACGGCTGTATCAGCACGAACTCCGCCTGGTCCGAATCGGGCAGCTCCCACATCACATAGTAGGGCTCGACCGGCTGCACCTGGTCGTAGTGCTTTTCGGTGGCCCGCACCCAGAGGTCTTCCTGGTTGTAGAACACCGCGGGGTCGCCCATGTGATATTTGGCATACACCAGGCCCTGGGCCAGCAGGAAGTCCTGGGGGTAGCGGACGTGGGCGCGCAACCCGGGCGGCATCGCCTCCCGGGGCTTGAACATGTTTGGCAGCGCCGACTGCCAGGCGCGGATCAGGGGGTCGTCCGGCTCGAATACGTACAGGTCGACGCTGCCCTCGAAGGCGTCCACCACCGCCTTGACCGAGTTGCGCACATAGTTGGCGCCGTCGAGGTGCGCCGCCACCCGCGTGGCGAAGCCCCCGGTGCTGCCCCCGTCGCGGAACTCGACCAGCTCGCGCGACGAGAAGGCCTCGCTGTAGGGGTAGTTGGACGAGCGGGTGTAGGCGTCAATGATCCAATACAGCCGGCCGTGCACGAGCACGATATAGGGATCCTCATCGAGCTCGAGGAAGGGTGCGATCGTCTGCACCCGTTGGCGCACCTGGCGATGAAACATCACCCGGCTGCCCCGGCGCGGATAGGTCGAAAGAAAGAAGCGGGTACCGTCGAATTTCCAGCCGTAGATGAACTTCCGCCAGAGGTCGTCCATGCGCACCCCACCGCTGCCCGGGTAGCGGATGTAGGCGTTCTTCTCGCCGCTGGGATAGTCGAACTCCGGCTCATCTGTGTTGACCACCACCGGCCCTCGGGTGAGCTCGCCGTAATAGATCTGCGGGTGGGTCACCTCCAGCTCAGGGTGGCTGGCCCTGGGAGGAATGTCGCGCACCAGCAGGTTGGGCAGACCCTCTTGGGTGAAGTCGCTGACCGTCGCCAGTGTCAGTCCGTAGCCATGGGTATACTTAAATCTCTTGTTGACGAAGGTCTGACTCTGGCGTGGCAGGTTGGTCTGGGCCAGCTCACGGGCAGAAGCCATGACCTGGCGGTAACGGTCACCGAGACGGTAGCGATCCATGTCCACGTCGACGAATTCATAGTACAGACGGATTTCCTGGAATTGCTTGTACACGGCATCCAGGGCGCGCCAGTCCCACAACCGCACCTCCGACAGCAGGTGGCGATTGTTCGCCGCCATTTGACGGGTGAACTCCTCGGCGGCGGGGAAGCGACGCTCCTCGACCTCGTCGAGGCGAAAGCCGCGGCGCGTGAATTCGATGTTGCGCGCGATGTACGGCTTCTCGAATGTGATCTCGTTGGGTTCCACCACCAGCCACTGGACCAGGGCCGGCAGCAGCCCGAGACCGGCGAGCCAAAGCCCGCCGATCACGGACCAGGCGCCTCCGAGCGCCAGCAGCGGCGCCGGGACGGTCTCGCGCAGAGACCCGGCACGCGCGGCGACCCAGCGCGGCACGCCCGGCACCAGGGGCAGGACGCCGAGCAGAATCAGCGCGCCGGCCAGCACCAGGTAGGCCGGCAGTCGCACGTGCACGTCGGTCCACCCGGCGCCCGTCACCACCCCCCATTCGGAGTAGAGCAGGCCATAAGCCGCCAACAGCCGGCCGGCGGCGAGAATCGTCGCCACGGCCGCTGTGGTGATCAGCAGCGCGCGGAACGCTCGCCCGGCTCGCTGGCGGCGCTCGCGCAGTCGCAGTCCCCCTGTGCCGCTCTGCTCGAAGGTGGCGATCAGGCTCCCGCCCAGGGCCACCACGGCAGCAGCGAGCGCCAGTGCGTAGAGTTTCTGGTAGAAGGGCAGGGCGAACAGCCAGAACCCGATATCCTGGCCGAACACGGGGTCTGAAACGCCGGTCGTCACGCGGTTGAGATAGAGCAGGGCGTACTGCCAGTAGCTGAGTCCCCAAGCCGCACCCCCCACGGCCGAGACTACGGCGGCGATCCGCGCGAGCCGTGGCCATGCCGTCGGGAGGCTGAGCAGACCGGTGATCGCGCCGGCGAACAAGGCCGCGGCCAGTGCCACGCCCACCTGGGCGCCGATGAAAATCCAGAAGCGCTGCGCATAGCCCAGGGCTTCGAACCACAACAGCTCGCCCCACAGGCTGAGCAGAGCGAAACCTCCGGTCGTCGCCGCGATGATCAGGGCACCCGCCACCGCGCGGTGCCGCCTTCCGGAGACGACACCGCGTTGCAACGCCCAACCGCCGAGCGCCACCAGCGAAAAGAAAATCAGCCAGTACATGAGTCCGGCGTCAGTCCCGGCCGGCTTCGAGCATCACTGGCCGGCCGGTGTGGAAGGAAAGCGCCGGTCGTAGGGCACCGGCTGATAGGGTCCGCGTCCGTAGGGGGCCTGGCCGTAGGGTGTGGCGCCGGGCACCCGGTAGCGGTAAGCCGCACCCGGCCCATAGGCGCGCGCGCCCCGCGGTATGAGCCAGTCGGCCTGCTTGCGCTGTCGGGCCGGCTCGGTCGAGCTGCCCGTCGCGCCTTTTTGGTCCTGAGAAGTCTGCGGCCCGGCCTTCGCTGCTTCGCGGCCCCAGGCGAAACCCGGCGCCGGGACGGTCTGTTGCCGCTGTGACGGCCCGCGCCAGGGCGTGGCTGCTTCGCCGGCCTGCGCCGACTCGGCCTGCGGGGACGCGGCTGCCTCACCCTGTGGGGGCGCCATCCCGGGTGCTTCGCCTGCAGCGGCGCCAGGGCTCAGGATCAGCACAAACACGACGCCCGCCAGCCCACGCGGAGTGCATGTCCGGGGTTTTCGTTGGGGCTTGTTCATTGACGCTCCCCGTCGCTTTTGGCGGATGAATGTAGGCGACAAAGCTATGCTGGCGCGACCAGAAGCGCATTGAAATCGATCAATCGCGAGGCCAGGATGCACGCGATGCGGCAGTCAACGCGGTGGGGAGAACAAATCACGATGAGCTCATTCTGGGCCTGGCGATATTTTTGGGCGTGCATTCGGTGCGCATCGTGGCCGATGACTGGCGCAGACGTCAGCTGGAGCGCCTGGGGACGGGCGTCTGGAAAGGGCTCTACTCGCTCGTGTCACTGGCTGGTCTGGTGCTCGTGGTCCGGGGCTATGTGGCTGGCCCGGGCCGCTGATCGGGGTGCGACCGTTCGGCTGAGCGCCTGCCTCCGGGGTCGTTTCTGGGCGTTGGCGTTCGGGGCCCGGCGGTGGGGGGAGGGATGTTTTGACAACGGCGCCGGCGGGTCATCAAAGTCAATGCAGCGGCGGCGCCAAGGTGATATCGTCCGCGCGGCGCGCGAGACAGGTCCTGGCTGATCGGAAGTTTCGGTGTTCGTCATCATGGCATCCATTTTCGCCCTGTTGCTGGGCATCGGTATCCTGCTGATGGGCCTTGGCCTGCTCGGCACTTCGCTCGGGGTGCGCGCCGTAGCCGAGGGCTTTTCGGACAGCGTCACCGGTCTGGTGATGTCGTGCTATTTCGCCGGCTTCATCGCCGGTTCCTATCTGTGTCCACGCCTGGTCCGGCGTGTCGGACACATTCGTGCCTTTGCGGCCTTTGCAGGGACCGCTTCGGCGTGCGCGTTCGCCCACGCCCTGCTGGTCGACCCGCTGGCCTGGGGCCTGCTGCGTCTGGTGACCGGTGGCTGCCTGCTCGGAGTTTATCTGGTCGTGGAAAGCTGGCTGAATCTCGAGTCCCCGGCTGCCCAGCGCGGTCGTGTCCTAGCCATCTACATGACCGTGACGCTGCTGGCGCTGGCGCTGGGCCAGTCCCTGCTGCGCCTCGATCCCTCGGCGGGCTATCCGGCGTTTGGCGTTGTCGCCGCCCTGTTTGCGCTCGGACTGGTCCCGGTGGCGCTGACCCGCCTGCCAGAGCCGCGGCCGGTCGGTGTGCCTCACCAGAACTTGCGGCTGTCGGTGCACGGCTCCCCGCTGGGCATTGGGGGCACCCTGGTGGCGGGGCTGGCCTCCAGCGCTTTCTGGGGCATGGGCGCCGTGTTCGCGCAGCGCCTGGGATTGAACGGGCAGGGTGTCGCCACGTTCATGATGACGACCATTCTGGGCGGGGTGGCGCTGCAGTGGCCGATCGGTCTTCTTTCCGACCGGCTCGATCGCCGGCTGGTGCTGTTCGCCGCCGGCCTGCTGTCGGGCGTCGCGGCGCTGGGCACGCTGCTCGCGGCGCTGTGGTCGCCGCCGATTCTCTACGTTGGCACCTTTCTGCTCGGGGGGCTGCTGTTCCCCATTTACAGTCTCAGTGTTGCATATCTCAATGACAGGATAGAGCACGAGCAAATGCTCGAAGTCAGCAACGCGGCCCTGTTGACCTACGGCGGCGGCGCGGTATTGGGCCCCCTTGCGGCGGGGTTGTCGATGCACGAGTGGGGGCCGGCGGGATTATTTATCTACATGGCCACGGTGCTGCTCGGCTTCGCCCTTTTTGCCCTGGCGGGCATCTACCGGTCACGCCCCGTGCCCGAGCCCGAGCGCACCGCCTTCGTGTCGCTGACCCGGACCTCCCAGGCGGCGGTGGAAATGGACCCGCGCACCGAGGCGCCGGAGCCGGGAGCGATCGAGGTGCCAGGGCCACCCACGCAAACCACCAACGCTTCCTGAAAGCCCAAACTGTGGCGGAAGTCGAAACCGAAAGCCACGGCTACCGCGATGACCCTGATATCGCAGCTCGGAACACCGTCGCCAAACCGCCGCTGGCTGCGTTACCGTGAGGAGAAATCTTCCGGTGGAGTGTCACGAACTGGATGGGTTATGTTTCCCTATACGCCTGTGGAACGCGGAAAACGGACAGACCCCTCTATGAATACCGTAGATCAACCGCAGTATGTTGTTGGATTGCGCCTGAAACGTGCGCCGTTCGACACTGACAGGAGTAAAGCCTTCTACTTTGCCGATCCCTCCCTGATCGAGCGACTTGATGAATTACAGGACCTCACCGAGGCTGGAGGCAAGGTGCTGGTCATCGAGGGTGTGGCGGGCAGCGGTCGGACGACGCTGCTGCGGCAGCTGGTCCGGCGCTTGGGGGGAGCGGCCGGGCGGTGTGCTGCCTGCAGGGCGCTGATATTGGCGAGCCCAGGGCGACGCTGCGACAGATGGCCTCCCAGTATGGTCTGCAAGAGACTGCGCATCCACACGAGCTCGGGCGCCTGATAGCGGATTATTACCGCTGGAGGGGGGATAGCGGTGTCGTAGGCAGTGCCTTCAGGTGATATGCGCCGGCCACAGGTCATCTTTTGCGATCCCGAGACTTTGGGCCTTCCCCAGCATGTGCACCAGAATGATCGCGCGTGCCTCCCCATCGTGTGCCGGAAGATCGCTTGGAGCCCTTGCAGCGGGCCGCCCACAATGGTTACCGCGCGGCCGGGTTCGAACCGGGCTTCCGGGTGATGCAGGCCGGTGGCGGCGCCGCACGCGGAGAGCGTGTCGATGAACGCTTCGGGGACCGGTGCCGGTCGGCCGGTGAAGCCGACCAGCCGCGTTAAACCGCGGGTGGAGCGGATAGGCGCGGTGTTGTCCCGGCCAAGCGCAAGCCGGATGAAGAGATAGCGGGGAAACAGGGGCTCGATGCTGCGCCGCCACTTTCCGCGGTCCCGACGTATCTGCTCGAGCCGAGGCAGGTGGATCTCGAAGCTCTGGCGCTGCAGGTTATCTGCGGCGAGCGTTTTCTGCCGCGGTTTGGTGTGGATTACATACCATCGCCTGGTCTGGTGCTCCATGCGCTCCCCCCGAGCATCCTGTCGCATCAGTGTGGTTCACTAGAGAACGATCGAACTGCGATGTCAATGCGGGCCATGCCAAAGCCGACTGTCGAATGCTGGTCTGCAGGAGTACGTCATCGACCTGATACATGGCTGGTTGGCGCCGAAGTATCAGCACACCGACAGGCCCAAACGGGCACTCATGCACGATAGAAGATCTCGTAAGAATCCATACCAACTTATTGATTGTAAATTCAGTGGCTTAGCGGTTGCTGGCGGGGCTTTGAGGTCAGTTGAGGTTTGCAATGTCGGAGCTCGGCCCGTAGGATAATGGCGCTATGGATCGGTTGCTTCCTATGGATGGAGCGCCGTTTCGCATTTACCTCATGCGGGGAGCCTGGCTGCCCGCTCATTTGAGTCTGATCACATGCGGCCAGCGCGCCGCCCTGGCGGCGCCGGCGCAGAGATCGGCTCGGCAGATCGGGGACCCTGCGGGTCCCGACATGAAAACCACGCCGCAGAGACAGCGGTACGACAAACAACCCGGAGGGCAGTCGAAGGACTGCCACAGGTGCGGCGGTATCGCCCGCACGCGGTTGCGGAGCTGAGACCCTGGGCGCATCTGGCTGCATCCGGGCACATCAAATTCCGTGGCCTGCGCTTATTCGGGTTCTGACCAGCGAACAAGCGAGGCGGTAAAAATGCTCAATCCGGACACAAAACAGGACTATGGCACCGATCCCCTGGCGGTGCGCGAAACCGACCAGTACCAGGACGAGTACGTTCACGCCTTCGTCGACAAATGGGATCAGCTCATCGACTGGGACGGTCGCGCCGAGGCCGAGGGCAACTTCTTCATCGAAAAACTCCGCGAACACGGCGCCAGAAAGGTGCTCGACGTCGCCACGGGTACCGGTTACCACTCGGTGGCGCTGCTCGAAGCCGGCTTCGAGGTCACCAGCGTGGACGGTAGCCCGACCATGCTCGCCAAGGCCTTCGAAAACGGGCGCCGGCGCGGCCACATTCTGCGCACCATTCAGGCGGACTGGCGCTGGCTTAACCGCGACGTGCACGATCTGTACGACGCCGTTATCTGCCTGGGCAACTCTTTCACACACCTGCACAACGAGAACGACCGGCGCAAGGCCCTGGCCGAGTACTACGCCACCCTGCGCCATGATGGGATCCTCATACTGGATCAGCGCAACTACGACGCACTGCTGGATCACCAGGTACAGCCTTCACACAACTACTATTATTGCGGCGACAATGTGCGTGCGGAACCGGACTACTTGGACGAAACCCTGGCACGCTTCAAGTACACCTTTCCCGATCATTCCGAGTTTTTCCTGAACATGTTTCCTTTGCGCCGGGCCTACGTGCAGCGGCTGATGACCGAGGTGGGCTTCCAGCGGGTGACGACCTACGGCGATTTCAAGGAGACCTACCGCGACGCCGAGCCCGATTTCTTCATTCACGTGGCCGAGAAGGCCTATGTATCGCAGGGAGAGAGCGAATGAGCGTGACCCATTCGGACGTTGTGGAGGTTGCGCGCGATTACTACAACAGCGAGGACGCGGATAACTTCTACTTTCACATCTGGGGTGGAGAGGACATTCACATCGGGCTCTATGAGCACGAGGATGAGGTGATCGCCACTGCCTCGCGTCGCACCGTGGCGCACATGGCCGAGCAGGTTCCGGGGCTGAATGCGCAGACGCAGGTGCTGGACCTGGGCTCCGGCTACGGCGGCGCCGCGCGCTACCTTGCGGATCGCTTCGGCTGCCATGTCACGGCGTTGAACCTGAGCGAAACCGAGAACGAGCGCAATCGCGCCATGAACCGGGACGCAGGGCTGGAACACCTGATCGAGGTGGTCGATGGCAACTTCGAGGCCATTCCTGCCCCGGACGCCCGCTACGATCTGGTCTGGTCGCAGGATGCCATTCTCCACAGTCCGCGCCGCGCCGAGGTGATCGCCGAGGTGGCACGGGTGCTGAAACCGGGCGGTGATTTTGTCTTCACCGATCCCATGCAGGCCGACGACTGTCCCCCGGACGTTCTGCAGCCGGTGCTGGATCGCATTCACCTCGATTCCCTGGGATCCTTCGCCTTCTATCGGGAGGCGGCGGCTGCCGCCGGTCTGGAGGAGGTCGCCATCGAGGATCTGACTCACCAGCTCCCACGCCACTACGCACGGGTGCGCCACGAGCTCGCCAGCCAGCGCCAGCAGCTGGCGGGGAAAGTCAGCGAAGACTACATCGAGCGCATGCTCGCCGGTCTGCAGCACTGGGTCGATGCCGGCAAGGCCGGACGCCTGGCCTGGGGCATCATGCATTTCCGCAAGCCGGACTGAGCGTCTCCCGAAGGGCCCCGGAGTTGGGGCGTCCGCCCGACAGGGCAGGCTTTCCTGCCGAAGCCCACCCTCGGGGGCGCTGCGTTTTTTGATGACAGATTGCCGAATGAATCCCCCGGAGCAGCCGACGTGCGCTTTCGGGACAGGCTGTCACCGGATCCCGCCGCGGCCGGCGGTCCCGAGAGCCTATAACGGCTGGGGCGTGCAACCGTGAGCAGGGCCCGGTCAGGTTTTCCATTGCACAGAGTGTCCACGTTCCACATAGGAGTCTGATATGACCCGCGAATACATTGTCTCTTCTGAATCCGTTGGCGAGGGCCATCCGGACAAGGTCGCCGACAACTGCTCGGATGCCATTCTCGACGCCATCCTGAGCCAGGACCCGCGCGCGCGCGTGGCCTGCGAAACGCTCGTGAATACCGGCATGGCATTGGTATCCGGCGAGATCACGACCACGGCCATCGTTGACTACACCGATGTGGTGCGCGACACCATACTCGATATCGGTTACAACGACGGGCGCATGGGCTTCGACGGCCGCAACTGTGCCGTGCTGGTCGCGCTCGATAAGCAGTCGCCCGACATCGCGCAGGGCGTGGACGAGGGGGCGGGACTGGACCTGGATCAGGGCGCCGGTGATCAGGGCCTGATGTACGGCTATGCGACCAGCGAAACCGAGGCCTTCATGCCGATGCCCATCCAGCTGGCACACCGGCTCACGGCGCGTCAGACCGAGGTCCGTAAGAATGGCGCTCTGCCGTGGCTGCGCCCGGACTGCAAGAGCCAGGTGTCGGTGCGCTATGCCGGCAACACCCCGCAGGCCATCGAGGCGGTCGTGCTGTCGACCCAGCACGATGAAGATATCGCCTATGCCGACCTCAAAGAGGCGGTGATGGAGGAGATCATCAAGCCGGTGCTGCCCGCCGACATGCTGTCGGATAAGGTCCAGTATTTTGTGAACCCGACCGGTCGTTTTGTCATCGGCGGCCCGGTCGGCGATTGTGGGCTGACCGGACGGAAGATCATCGTGGATACCTACGGCGGCGTGGGGAGACACGGTGGGGGCGCATTTTCTGGCAAGGACCCGAGCAAGGTAGACCGCTCCGCGGCCTATGCGGCGCGTTACGTGGCCAAGAACGTGGTCGCCGCGGGTCTCGCCGAACGCTGTGAAGTGCAGCTGGCCTATGCCATCGGCATCGCCCGGCCGGTGTCGATCCACGTCGAGACCTTCGGCACGGCAAAAATCGCCGAAGAGAGCATCGAGGCCCTGATCGCAGAGCACTTCGACCTGCGGCCCAAGGGGATCATCCAGATGCTGGATCTGCTGCGGCCCATCTACCGCAAGACCGCAGCCAACGGCCACTTCGGGCGCAACGAGCCGGAGTTTACCTGGGAGTGGACGGACCGGGCCGATGCCCTGCGCAATGCGTCAGGGTTGAAGATCGCCTGACGGGCAGCCGGCGGCCTTCCCGCTAGATCGCGCAGGTCGGCCCCGGCTTCTGCCCGGGCGACGGCGCGGCTGCACGCACGGCTCGCCGACGCCGCGTTCGAGGAGGCGAGTCATTTCACGAGCAGGGGGGCGGTGAGGGAGCTCGCCGTAACCCTCGAAAGCAAGCTCGGTCAGCCGAGCGGCCAGACGAGCTGAGGGTGCGACGCGATCAGGTCTCCACGGGTCTGCCCGCGCCGCCCGCCTGCGATTGGGGCTGCGGAGCGGAAGTCCTGCAGCAGATTGTTGTCGATGGTCACCGCCGGTTCGGCGCCGTGACGCTCGAGTTGCATGTGGTGCCGCGCGAACTCGTACTCGGTCAGGTACGGGCGCAACACGCTGTCGATCTTGCCGCAGTTGGCGCGGGAATTCAGATTATCCGTGTGCAGGCGGCAGCGACGCTCACG
Source organism: Gammaproteobacteria bacterium (assembly GCA_050118435.1). Taxonomy (GTDB): domain Bacteria; phylum Pseudomonadota; class Gammaproteobacteria; order DSM-19610; family DSM-19610; genus Thiogranum. Next base: position 48,673 of record JASFKW010000006.1, read on the forward strand.
TCCCTATGTATAGCAATCGCTTAAGGTGCTAAACGCCAGCAATGCCCCATAAGTACCCCCTTGGCCTGATAGGAATTAATGGTGTCCGGGGTTTCTGCTGAGTGTGTACGATTCCCCTGTTTCCTGGCCGCAACGCCGCAGGGCACGGAGTTGCCGCGGTATGTCGAGCAGGAGTTCGAGGACTACCTCAAGTGCGGCCGCCTCAAGCACGGTTTTCTGCGCGTGCGCTGTGACCGTTGCCATGCCGAGCACTTGGTGGCCGACCGGCGGTGGCGTGTCAGCAGCACCGGTGTTCGGAAGGTGCAGCGATTTCCACTTCCTGCGCCTCACCCATCGACCGAATGGCTTCCTCCAGGTCGATCTGGTCCGGGTTTTCATCGTTCTGGGCGCTGAGGGCGTCGAACAAGACCTGTTGTTCCAGGGTGAAGTGGCTGCCATCGCCGTCCTGGTAGTAGGCCGCCCAGGGAACGAATTTGGTCAGCGGAAACAGCTGTCCCGGTTGCGGCGAAATATCGATGTTCAGGCCTGAGACAAGCAGTATTTTCTTGCCACGGTAGGCGGGCGTGCGCACGATGGTCCGGAACACCCGATCAAACTCGACCTGGGTGTTGATCTTGGCGGCGGTCAGCAGGGGCTCCGGCGAGGTCACAATCCAGGACATCGGCTTTATCAGATTGGTTTCCAGCTGGTTGCGTCCCTCGACGTCGGTATCGCTGACGGGTGCCACGTCGGTCCGGCGCTTGAAGCGGAACATCTCGGGCAGCAGTCCGTCGCCGATTTCTACCGTGCCCTGGGCTGGCCAGGCCGAGTCGCCGAGTGTCTCGCGCAGCTCGCGGGAAGCGGCGAACGATTTTCCCGTGACCCGCGCCCTGATCGGCCGGTAGGCTCCGATGGAATCGGACGCGGCGATCCTGTCCATTACCACGAACAACCCCTCGCTGCGAAAATCCTGCAGCAGCTGGTTATCGATGGTGACGGCGGGTACCCCGTCCAGATGCTCGAGGTAGATGTTGCGCCGCGCGAAGTCGTACTCGGCCAGGTACCAGCTCAGCACGCTCTCGATCTTGCCGCAGTTGGAGCTGGAATCCAGGTTTTCGGTGTGCAGGCGCCGGTAGGTCCCGAAGTGCCGGGTGCTCGCATCGTAGCCCACGTGACTGGCCTGAACGATCACCAGGTCCTTGCCGTGCGAGGCGTAGGGTCCGTGTCGCCCGGTCGCCACGATGCCGCCGACGCGGCCGTGGTTGAAGGGGAAGGTGCCGAAATGCTTGGTGAGCATGATGATGGGGTAGCCCTGGCTTTCGTCCGAGCAGAACGCCCGCGAGGGCATGACCTTGCCGCGCTCATAACCGAGCGACTTGCAGTAGTTGTACAGCTTCGGCGCGAACAAGCTGTAACGCATCAGGTGCTCTGAGATGCGAAATTCATTGATCAGGTCGGCGACGCTGCTGGGCGATGAAAACACGGCTTCTGCTCCCGAGGATCCACAAATTTTGAAAGGGTAATAAGTGGCTGTCGGCGGCGCAACGCGCGCACGGCCTGGGGGCCTCCGGCAGCGGCGGCCGTTTCGAGCCGCAGCTGCCCCGTAGGATCTGGCAGGCGCTACCGCCGTCCGCCGGCGCCGGTCAGTCGAGGAGACAAGCAGTTTGCGCTTCCACCAGATATCAATAGGGCAGCGTTTCGAGCTCGAGGACGCCGTGTATGGGAAGACCAGGCCGATGACGGCAATCAGCGAGGTGAGTGGCCAGGAGAATTTCATCCGGCGCTCGGCCGAGCTCAGGCCCCTCCCGCAGGGCGGTGCGCCGCGCCCAGGCGCGTCCCAAGACGGGGGATCCGGAGGAGCCGACACCGGCCGTCGGCCTGTTCGACCATCTGCCGGGCGTGCGACACGATCGCCTCGCCGATGGGCGTCATCTCAACCGAGCGGTTGGTGCGCTCAAAGATGCTGACGCCCAGTTCGTCCTCCAGCTTCTAGATCTGACCGCGCAGCGTCGGCTGGCTGACAAATCAGCGCTGCGCCGCCCGGCCGAAATCGCGGGTCTCTGCGACGGCGATGGTGTATTTGAGATCCCTGAATTTTATTCCGTCGTCCGATAAGTGGGCCTTGTCTTCATGGGTGGGACGAAGTGGCGCGCCATTGCGACTGGTTCAGGACGCCGCCCGGCACCGTGACCATCCTCTGGCGCGATCGCGTATGCCCATGGGTAGCGATATAAACGAGCGAGTGCAACGAATATAGCCTGTCCTGTCCCTCGTCCTCCCGGCAACCGGCGGCGAGCCGGGCCTCCCATCTGCGCCCGCTCGCGGAGCGCAGCCAGCGCTCCCGCCTGCCCGGCATCCGGTTGGCGTATTCCGCCGGTCTCAGGAAGCCAGTCCAGCGAAACTGGATCCATAGACGATCGTCAATCTGTTAGCAATGAAAGATCGATTGGAACCCGGTCTTGGTCGCTGCGTATGCTTCCGTCAGCGCGATATGCGGTTCACTGAACCTTCCATCCAGCAAGCGAAGCAGGAGAAGATCATGGCAGCAAGAACTTATCAAGCGGGTGTCAAAGAATACCGCGAAAAATACTGGACACCGGACTACGTTCCGCTCGACACGGACCTGTTGGCCTGTTTCAAGGTGACCGGGCAACCGGGTGTTCCCCGCGAAGAAGTGGCGGCCGCGGTGGCCGCGGAATCTTCCACCGGTACCTGGAGTACCGTCTGGTCTGAGCTCCTCACTGATCTTGAGTACTACAAGGGCCGCGCCTACCGCATCGAGGACGTGCCGGGCGACTCCGAGAGTTTCTACGCCTTCGTCGCCTATCCCATCGACCTCTTCGAAGAGGGCTCTGTGGTCAACGTGCTGACCTCACTGGTTGGCAACGTGTTCGGCTTCAAGGCCCTCAAGCACCTGCGCCTGGAGGATATCCGCTTCCCCATCGCCTACGTCAAGACCTGCATGGGCCCGCCCAACGGCATTCAGGTCGAGCGCGACAAGATGAACAAGTACGGCCGTCCGCTGCTCGGCTGCACCATCAAGCCCAAGCTGGGCCTGTCGGCCAAGAACTACGGCCGCGCCGTGTACGAGTGCCTGCGCGGCGGACTGGACTTCACCAAGGACGACGAGAACGTCAACTCGCAACCTTTCATGCGCTGGCAGAACCGCTTCGAGTTCGTCGCCGAGGCGGTCCTGAAGGCCCAGGAGGAGACCGGAGAGCGTAAGGGTCACTACCTGAATGTCACCGCCCCGGACTGTGAGCAGATGTTCGAGCGCGCCGAGTTCGCCAAGGAGCTGGGCATGCCCATCATCATGCATGACTTCCTCACCGGCGGCTTCACGGCCAACACCAGCCTGGCCAAGTGGTGTCGCAAGAACGGCCTGCTGCTGCACATCCACCGCGCCATGCACGCGGTTATCGACCGTCACCCCAAACACGGTATCCACTTCCGCGTGTTGGCCAAGTGCCTGCGCCTGTCAGGCGGCGACCACCTGCACACCGGCACCGTGGTGGGCAAGCTGGAGGGCGACCGCGCCTCAACCCTGGGTTTTGTCGATCAGCTGCGCGAATCCTTCATACCCGAGGATCGCTCCCGCGGTGTGTTCTTCGATCAGGACTGGGGCTCGCTGCCGGGCGTGTTCGCGGTGGCCTCCGGCGGCATCCACGTCTGGCACATGCCGGCACTCGTCACCATTTTCGGCGACGACTCGGTGCTGCAGTTTGGCGGCGGTACCCAGGGTCACCCGTGGGGCAACGCGGCCGGTGCGGCGGCCAACCGTGTGGCGCTGGAAGCCAGCGTCAAGGCGCGCAATCAGGGCCGCGAGATCGAGAAAGAGGCCCGCGACATCCTCACCGAGGCGGCCAGGAGCAGCCCGGAGCTGGCGGTCGCGATGGAGACCTGGAAGGAAATCAAGTTCGAGTTCGAGACCGTGGACAAGCTGGACGTGGCCTGAGGCAGCGTCTGTCCCGAACCCCCGATATTGAACACAGACGAGGTATAGATCATGGCAAGCACTTACGACATGGGCGACTTCCAGACCGCCCAGACGCTCGAGACCTTCGGCTTTTTGCCCAAGCTGTCGCAGGACGAGGTGTACGAGCAGATCGCCTACATCATCGCGCAGGGCTGGACGCCGGCCATCGAGCACGAACACCCGAGCCGCGCCTTCAACCACTACTGGACCATGTGGAAGCTGCCCTTTTTCGGAGAGCAGGATCTGGGCCGCGTCGTTGCCGAGATGGAGGCCTGCCGTCGCGCCTATCCGGACCACCACATTCGTCTGATCGGCTACGACAACTACACCCAGAGTCAGGGCGCCGCTTTCGTGGCATTCGAAGGGCGCGCCTAGTCGACCGGGCCGCGGGTTCCCGAGCCAGGGGACCCGCCGGGAATCGCAAGCAGGCATCGACGCGACGGAGTCTAAGATGGCACAGACAGCAACAAGCTCCACCAGCGGCCGCGAGGCGGCACTCGCCCGGCGCCGCGCCATGTCCAACACGGGCAAGGCCGGTCTCCAGGGTTCGGCCGCGCCGGCCGCGAATACGGCGACCCACACGGCGGCGCCTCCGGCCCGGGTGAGCTCGGGCTCGAGGGCGGCGGCATCGGCATCGGCGGGACGGGCGGCATCCCTGGCCCGGCGTACAGCCATGTCCACCCGCGGCAAGGCCGCACTGCCCGCGGGTGACCGGGTGCGCGGCGCATCCCCGCTGCAGTCCCGCCCGGCGGCGCAGGCCGAGGCAGCGCAACCGGCCGAGTCCGGGGGCTGCAGCTGCGGTTGCAGGGGCGAGCGGGCTGAGCGGGCCGAGGCCCGGGAAGCCGAAACCTCTGTCGCTCCGACCATGAAGACCGGCCGAGCCCTGGCGCGCAGGCCCATGAACCTGGCCAGAACCACCAGCACCGGCCGGGCCGCTTCGCTGGCCCGGCGCCAGGCCACCGCGGCGCGTGGCAAGGCGGGTCTGAGCGGCAACGGCATGTCGGCCGCACAGACCGCGCGCGCCACAAATCCGCATCTGTCCGGGCGCGAGCTGGCCCAGGCGGTGCGGGCCCAGCGCAGCCGCCAGGGCAGCGCCGGGCAGAAGAAGAGCGAGCCCAGCGGCCGCATGCGTCCCGGCAAGGCCGCGGCCCCCGGCTCGGCCCAGGACGCCGCCTGGAAGGTGGGTGCCAGCGAGACCGGCCAGGGGCAGACCGTCACCGGCACCATGGTGGGTCGCAGCCGGCGCGTAACCGGGGACGAACCCAGCACCTGCCGTACCGTCACCGGCACCGAATACCTGGGCGCCGACATCTTTCGTGAGTTCTGCCAGGCCGAGCCCGGCAAGGGTCCGCGCAAGGTCGGCCTCAGTCCCACCGGCCGGGGCAACCGCGTCACCGGCAACGAGGTCGGTCGCAGCACGCGGGTCACGGGCGACGAGCCGGGTACCTGCAAGAGCGTCACCGGCACCGAGTACGTCGGTGCCGACCAGACCCAGGCCTTCTGCGGTGTTCCGGCCGAGGTGGGCCCGGCCAAGGTGACCCAGTCGGAAACCCGCAAGCACAAGCCCCTGACGGGCACCAACGTGGGCCGCTCGCCGCGCGTCACGGGCGACGAGCTGGGCTCCGAACGGGAGCTCACCGGCAGCCAGTACGTGCCACTCGGCGAGGGCCGGGGCCAGGCGCCGGCCAAGGTCGGCATCAGCCACACCCTGCGCGGCGGATCGGTCAGCGGCACCCCGGTGGGCCGCAGCAAGCGTGTGACCGGCGACGAGCCGGGCAGCTGCCGCAACATCACCGGGGATGACTACGTCGGCCAGGAGCAGTACCGCGGCTTCTGCGAGAATACCCCGGAGCCGCAGGACGCCAAGGTGGGCGTCTCCCAGACCCTGAAGGGGGAGACGGTCACAGGCACCCTGACCGGGCGTTCCTCCCGGGTCACGGGCGACGAACCGGGCACCTGCAAGGCCATTACCGGAACGCCCTACGCCGGCGCCGAACAGTACCGCGCGTACTGCAGTGGCGAAGAATCGACGCTGGCGGCGGCCCGCACGCCCCGGCAGCGCTCCACGCCCGGTGCGGTGATGACCGGCCTGCAGCCCGGCATTGGCGGCAAGATGACCGGCGACCGCAGGGGCGCCTGCGAGCCGGTGAGCGGCACCCCCTCTATCGGTGCCGACCAGTTCGCCGCCGCCTGCCCGGTACAGCCCGGCAGCCCGGATTTCCCGCAACCGCTGGGCGACACGCCCTGGGGCCAGTTCAGCGTCGCGGCGCCTTCTCATGCGGCACAGATCGAGGTGCACCCGGGCGCCGTGACCGGTACCCGCTACGAGCAGGGGCAGATCACCGGTCCCTTCGGCATGGCCACGGGCAAGGTGACCGGCACCGAGGAGTTCCGCTTCGGCCAGGGTCCTGCGACGCAGCCGGCACCGCGGCCGGCGCTCCCGGAAGGCACGGTGGAGGGGCGCGTCAAGTCCCGCATCACCGGCGAGGGCGTGGACGCCGGACCCAAGATCACCGGCGACGACTGGGAGCGCGGGGATCGCATTACAGGCACCGAGGGCACTTCCACGGTGCGCCGCAATCCTACGCGCCGCGGCGGTGGCCTGGCGGGCGCGGTCAGTCCGCCCTCCCTCAAGCGCAACGAGGAGCTGCCCGAGCCGGTGAGCAAAGTAACCGGCGGCAGCGGTAACACCGAGCGCGGTGCGCTGGTGACCTACTCCGGCGGGGCACGGGGCTGAACGGGGGTCGGTGGTCGCGATGCTCAACACACGCCGTCAAGCCTCACGCTCACTGTGCTGGTCGCAGGCCGCGGCGCCGGCCGGCCGCCGGGGCGCGGTGGTCGCCCGGCGCCCGGTCGCGCAGCAGTTGCCGGCCGGTGCGCATCCCCTGGCGCGTGGCGGTGAGAATGCCCACCTTGAGGAGTATGAGCGTCGCGTGAAGGCATCCTTTGACGCTGTTGTGCCGACTTTGAAACGCATCTCCGCGCTCCAGCACGAGGAGAATTTCGAGGCTCGCGCCCAGGCCATCGCCCGCGAGCGGCTCGGCTTCGCGCTGCCCGAGGACATCCTCGCCGATGCCTGGGTGGAACAGCTGGACATGCGGCGCCTGTTCGCCTGGTGTGTTTTCGAGAGCTACCACCGCTTCTGCGACGAGTTCTTCACCGCCGACCCGCTGGGCGGCGAGGGCGAGGAGCCGTTCCAGGCCTTCTTGCAGGACTGCGGCTTTCATACCCTGGATGTTTCGCCCTGTGCCGACGGGCGACTGGCGCACGTGATCAGCTACGTGCTGCGGCTGCCCTACCGGGCGGTGCGGCGCAAGTCCTACGCCGGTGCGCTGTTCGACATCGAGGACAGTCTGGCGAAGTGGATCGAGACCGAGATGCTGCGCTTTCGCGAGGGCCGGCCCAACACCGCGGACGCGCCGACGCGCTATCTGAAGGCCGTGGTGTACCACTACAGCTCGGGGGACCCCGCCCAGGAGGGCTGTGCCGCCCATGGATCGGATGCCGCTCGGGCCGCACGCGCCGGCCTGGACCGGCTGCTGGGCTTTCAGCAAGCGGTGCAGAACAGCTTCTGCTGCGGGGCGTCCATCGACCTGCTGCTGGTCGGCCTGGACACCGACACCGACGCCATCCGGGTGCACGTGCCCGATGGCGGCGGGGCTATCGATCTTGACGAGTGCGTGGATGCTCGCGAGCTCTACCGGGACACCTTGTCGCTCAGCGCCGAGGAGGCCCGGGCGCAGATCCTCGCACGGGTTCAGGCCGCAGCGCAGGAGGTGCCGGCGGGCATGGCGCGGCTGATCGCGCGTCTGCTGGAGCACAATCTGTCACAGATTGAGTACGTACGTCGGCTGCACGGCGAGCGCTACGAGGACATCGGACACGCCGAGCGCTTCATCGGCGCCGGCATCGGTTTCGAAGAGGTGCAGCTGCGCAACCTGACCTATTTCGCTTACCTCGACACGGTGGAGGAGGCGGCGCCGGACCTCGACGTGGGCGTGAAGATTTTCTCCCGGCTCAACGTGGCGCATGGTCTGCCCATCCCGGTGGTGGTGCGCTACGACTACCACGGCCAGGTGCCGGGTGCGCGCGACCGGGCCGTCGCCCACTGCCACCGCGTAGCAGACGCCCTGCGGGCGCGCTACGCCGAACTCGCCGGCCGCGGCTTGCTGCACACCCTGCTGGTGGTGCGCGACTGCAACGCCGGGGGACGCATCGAGGTGCTGGGCTCTTCGGTGAACGCAGGGGCAACGCTGGAGACGCACTGATGAAGATTTATCAGGTGGAGAAGCCGCTGGTGGCGACCAACCGCATCGCCAGTCTGGAACACCGCTACCTGCAGGTGGTGCGCGACGGCAGTGTGCGGATGGTGGCGGTGGACGCGGTTGGCTGCAAGCCCGGGGACTGGGTGATCTGTGTCGGCAGCTCGGCCGCGCGCGAAGCGGCGGGCAGCAAGGAATACCCGAGTGATCTGACCATCGTCGGCATCATCGATCACTGGAATCCGGAACAGGTGGAGGGCCGCTGATGGACATCCTCCAGGTTGAGGCGCCGCTGGTGTGCACCCGGCGCATCGAGGGTCTCAAACAGACCAGCCTGCGGGTGCTGCGCGACGCCAGAGGCGGCCGCCACGTCGCCGTCGATCCGGTGGGCGCACGCGAGGGCAACTGGGTATTCACGGTGAGCGGTTCGGCGGCGCGTTATGCGGCAGGGGACTTCGCGGTCCTTACCGACCTCACCATCGGCGGCATTATCGATTACTGGGACGCCGCTGAGCGCCAGCCGGTCGCGGCTGGCGACTGAGGCACACAAGGCTTGTACGGATCTTTCAGACGGACCAACGAGGCAGCAGGAGACACGAACATGGCAGACGAACAGTACGGCATCGCACTGGGCATGATCGAAACGCGCGGACTGGTGCCCGCCATCGAGGCAGCGGATGCCATGACCAAGGCCGCGGAGGTGCGCCTCGTCGGGCGCGATTTCGTGGGCGGCGGTTATGTCACCGTGCTGGTGCGTGGCGAGACCGGTGCGGTGAACGCGGCGGTGCGCGCCGGCGCCGATGCCTGCGAGCGGGTCGGCGACGGCCTTGTCGCGGCGCACATTATCGCCCGCCCGCACCGGGAGGTGGAACCAATTCTCGGCAAGAAGTAGAGCACGACAATCACATTCAATCCTGACGACGGAGACACGAAGATGGCAAACGAAAACTACGGCATCGCATTGGGCATGATCGAGACGCGCGGGCTGGTGCCCGCCATCGAGGCGGCGGACGCCATGACCAAGGCCGCGGAGGTGCGGCTGATCGGCCGCGAGTTTGTGGGCGGCGGCTACGTCACCGTGCTGGTGCGCGGCGAAACCGGCGCGGTGAACGCTGCGGTGCGCGCCGGCGCCGACGCCTGCGAGCGCGTGGGCGACGGTCTGGTGGCGGCGCACATCATCGCCCGCCCGCACCGCGAGGTGGAGCCCGTGCTGCCTACCGGTGGCAGCAGCTCGCCGGCGGCAGCCGCCTGATGAGCGTGTGAACACAACTGAACGAACAGGAGATTGTAAGCATGGCCAACGATACCTACGGCATTGCGCTTGGCATGATCGAAACCCGCGGGCTGGTGCCCGCCATCGAGGCGGCGGACGCCATGACCAAGGCCGCGGAGGTGCGGCTGATCGGGCGTGAGTTCGTGGGTGGCGGCTACGTCACCGTGCTGGTGCGCGGCGAGACCGGCGCGGTGAACGCGGCGGTACGCGCCGGCGCCGACGCCTGCGAGCGCGTGGGCGACGGTCTGGTGGCGGCGCACATCATCGCCCGCCCGCATCGGGAAGTGGAGCCGGTGCTCGGTGGCGAGGGTGGGATGCCGGGCAAACGGCCGGCGCGCAGCTGAACGGCAGGCCGGGTAAACACCGCCTGACGGAAGCATCGCGATGCTGTATGCCAGAGCCGACCAGCGTGTGCTCGGTTACCTCGGCAGGGCCCTGAGCCTGGAGCTTACCGCGGTCCAGCAGTACAGCACCCAGGCGCGACTGGTCGCGACCTGGGGGCTGGCCGAGGCCGCCGAGCGCCTGCGCCACGAGGCCACCGAGGAGTTGGGACACGTGGAGCGGATCATCGCGCGCATGCTCGCCCTCGGCGTGGCACCCGGCGCCTCGCAGCTGCGTCCGGTTCAACTCGGCCGGACCCTGCATGAGCTGCTCCAGCGCAACCATGCCTTCGAGCACGAGCTGGTGCGGCTGTACGACGAGGCAACCCGGTACTGCGCCCAGGCGGGCGATCACGACAACCGCCTGTTTTTCCAAACGCTGCTCAACGAGGAGCGGGCACACGGAGACGAACTGGCCCGCTGGCTCGGGGAACTGGAAAAATCCGCCGCGACCGCGGAGCGGGCGACCTTCTGAAGGAGAGCAGTTATGCATCAGCAGTGGCAGGAGCGCACCCGACCCAACCGTTTGGAGCGCCGTTATCAGTTTCCGGACTATCCCAGCCTCCGGGATTTCCTCGACCGCGCCGCGGCGCTGTCGGAACGCGAAGGCTTCTACCCGGACATGGGTTTCGGGCGCGACTATGTAAACATTACCATTCATTCGGAAGAGGGCGCCCAGGAACTGTGTGCCGCCCGGCGACGCTTTGCCGAGCAACTCGACCGGCTGCAGAGCGCCGGGGCCGCGAACTGACAGAGCGGCGGCCGCCCACGAGTCAGACATCAGCGAGGTGATCCGCTCATGACGAATACCCGGAAGCCCGGGCGCAAGCCTACAGGACCCGCTCCCCGGCCCAAGGCCGACAGCGGCGGCAAGACAACCACAAAGCGCGAAAGCACGGCGACCACCGCCCCGGCGAACACCGCCTCTCGGAAAGCGGCCGCGGGCGGTGCGAGCAAGCCGGCGCCCGCCACGGCCGCGCCGGCGAGTGCGGCACCGGTCGGACAGTCGCACCCCGATCCCTACCAGTGGGGACCGCGGGTCTGGCCCGACTGAGTAGCGTTTCGCGGCAGCGTTCGGCGACGCCGCCGCGCTGAGCGGGCGGTCGCCGGGACGCTCCGGTAGCCACCAACCCCCGGTCCGGCGCGAGCCGCCGGACCCCTGAAAGAAGACGCCTATGTCCGCACTCAGCAATCTGCTCATCCCGGCTGTGCTTTTCTTCGCCCTCGGTTTCCTGGCGCGGGCCGTGAAATCGGACCTGCGTCTGCCCCAGGACCTGGCCAAGGGGCTTTCCATCTACCTGCTCATGGCCATCGGTCTGCACGGGGGCTACGCGCTCGGCAAGGCCGATCTGGCGACCGCCTTCAATGCCGTGCTGTGGGCCATTATCCTCGGTTTTCTGCTGCCGGTGGCCGGCTACGCGCTGCTGAAGGCGACGCGGCGCGTGGACAGCATGAACGCGGCGGCCATCGCCGCCCACTATGGCTCGGTGAGCGCCGGGACCTTCCTGACCGCCATCGCCTATCTCGACAACCTCGGCATCGACTACGAGAGCTATCCGGTGATCATGCTGGCGGTGATGGAATCACCCGCCATCATCGTCGGTCTGCTGCTTGCGTCTTGGTCGCGTCAGCGGCTTGTCGCCGTGGGCAACGGCGATGTGGGCGCTCTGCAGGTCGACCACGGCGGGACCAGCTGGCCCGGGTTGCTGCACGAGGCCTTCACCAACGGAAGCGTGGTGCTACTGATCGGTTCCATGGTGATCGGCGCCGTCTCAACACCCGCGGGGATGGAGAAGCTGTTTCCGTTCATCGACGATATCTTCATGGGGGTGCTGTGCCTGTTTCTGTTCGAGATGGGCATGGAAGCGGCCCGGCGCATCCGCGAGTTCCGCAAGGTGGGGACGGTGCTGCTTGCCTTCGGACTGATCATGCCGCTGATCGGCGGGGCCGCCGGCATCTTTGTCGGACACTGGGTGCTGGGTCTGAGCGTCGGCGGTGTCACGCTGGTGTCCGTACTCGGAGCGAGCGCCTCCTACATCGCAGTGCCCCCGGCCATGCGCCTGGCGGTCCCTGAGGCCAACCCGTCCTTCTATCTCACCCTTGCGCTGGGCATCACCTTTCCGTTCAATGTAGTGATCGGTATCCCGCTGTACCATCATCTGGCCACGCTGGCTGCAGGCGCGTGAGAGAGGAAACTGCAATATGCACAGGCTGTTCCCGACCAAGCTGGTCACGATTATCACCAACGATGTCCTGGAAGACCGTCTCATCGCCCACGTCCGCAACCGTGGTGCCAGTGGCTACACCATCGTGCGGGCCCGCGGCGCCGGATCCAGCGGCGAGCAATCGGGCATGCTGGCCATCGACACCAACATCAAGTTCCACGTGATCCTGCCGCCCGAGCGCATGCCCGCCCTGCTTGATGATCTAGAGCGGCTGATGAAAAAGGGCCATCACCTGACCGTCTTCGTCTCGGACGTCTCGGTGCTCGGACCGGAGAAATACACGGCGCCCATGGAATAGCCGGGATAGAAGGCTCCCTTTCCACCCCGGGCCTCAACGCTGGCCGTCGACCACGGTGTACCGCGGGCCACGGCTGGACAAGCCGCGGGCCGGTCGAATATAAAGGGTCCGATGACCTCCTCCTTCGACCCGACCTATACGCCGCCGGCGGCGATGCCGGACTACCTGATACGGCATGCCACCCTGCGCCAGCTCCAGGTGTTCGAGGCCATCGTCCGGCTGGGAAGTTTTACCCGCGCCGCCGAGGAACTCTTCTTGACTCAGCCGACGGTCTCCATGCAGATCAGGAAACTGACCGATGTCATGGGCCTGCCCCTGTTCGAGCACGTGGGGCGCAATGTGCAGCCCACCGAAGCCGGGCAGGCGCTGTACCAGGCCTGCAGGCGCATGTTCGAGACCCTGGCCAACGTGGAAATGCAGCTGGCCGACCTCAAGGGGCTGAAGCGTGGCCGACTGCGTCTGGGCGTGGTCACCACGGCCAAGTACCTGGCCCCAGAGATCCTGGGCGAGTTCAGCCAGCTCTACCCGGGCATCGAGCTGGCGCTCAAGGTCACCAACCGTGAGCGGGTCATCGAGCGGATGCAGGCCAATGAGGATGATCTCTATATCATGGGCCAGGCGCCCTCGGAGGAGCTGGCGGTGGTGACCCATCCCTTCGCACCCAACCCGCTGGTGGTGATGGCGCCGCGCAGCCACCCGCTGGTGGATTGCAGGAATATCCCCCTGGCGCGCGTCGCCGAGGAGCCCATGATCCTGCGCGAGCCGGGCTCCGGCATCCGGGACGCGACGCTGCGGACCTTCGAGGCTCAGGGCTTGCGGCCACGGGTGCGCATGGAGCTCGGTAGCAACGAGGCCATCAAGCACGCGATCGTCGGCGGTCTCGGCTTGTCGATACTCTCGCTTCACACCCTTACGCTGGAAGGCGCGCAGGGGCCGGTTGCCATTCTCGATGTCGAGGGCTTCCCGATTCTGCGGGAATGGTACCTGGTGTATCCGAAGGGCAAAGAACTGTCGCTGGTGGCGCGCACTTTTCTCGAGTTTGCCATCGAGAGCGAGCCGCGGATTCGTGCCAGTATGGAGGCTATGTGGCCGGCGCTGCGCAAGGCGGTGCACAAGCCTCAGCCGTCGACCCGGCGTGAGTGAGCCGGCACGGCGCTGAGACCGTCCGCTTGAGCACCCACCGGCAGGGCCTCCCGTGGACAACGGGACTATGCCCGTTCCAAGATTCCATAGATGAACGTCTATATAAGCCAGAGAGCTTTTAGATTATCTGCGCGCGGGGCCGGCCTGTAGAATCGGGTCTATGCACGGCTACGCGAACAGGCCCGGGAGCGCACCCCTGGCGGCAC
>JASFKW010000007.1:0-62096 GCA_050118435.1 Gammaproteobacteria bacterium
GGCCTGGTCGAATATCGATGTGTTATTGAAACAGCGCCACGATGAGCTGCCGAAACTCATCGAGGTATGCAAGGAATATATGGGTTATGAAAAAGACACCATGGAACGCATTATCAAGGCGCGCTCCGCCGTGGCTACAGCCAGGGAACGGTCAGACGTCAACGCCCTGGGAGCAGCGGAATCCGAGCTGCGCCTGGGGCTGGGTAACCTGTTTGCCCTGGCGGAATCCTACCCGGATCTGAAAGCGGACCAGAGTTTCCAGCATTTGCAATCCAGAATCACGGGCCTGGAAGACGCCATCGCTGACCGCCGTGAATTCTATAACGAAGCCGGCAACATCAATAACGTCCGCATCGAGCAGTTTCCCGATGTCATCGTCGCGCGGTTTTTCAACTTCAAGGAAGCCGAGCTGCTGGAATTCAGCGAAGAGGAAAAAGTGGACGTTGACGTCAGAGCTCTTTTCAGTCAGTAAGACTTCAGTCAGTATCAATGGTGTCTTTTCAGCTTCACTGTTGACAACCATGGTACTTTCATCCGGCTAGTGCAATGAACGGATTGTCAGATCTGCTGAGTACTGATCAGCTGAAGCAGGGAATACTTCAGGCTTCCTCCGCCGAATTCTGGTTCTACGTTTTGTTTGTCGGCGCTCTTGCGGCGGTGGGATTTTACCGGGCGTTCGTTTTCTTTTGGCGCGCGCGTACGGTCGAGGATACACCCACATCCAGAATACGCTCCGCGGCGCAGGGTTATGTCGAGCTTATCGGGACCGGGAAAACCATGGATGGGCCGGCGATTGTGGCGCCCCTGTCCAAGACCCCCTGTACCTGGTACCGCTACAAGGTGGAAAAGCGCGGCAACAAACGCCATCGCGTGGTCGACTCCGGTTGCAGCAAGGAGTTGTTCATGCTGGTCGGGGAAACCGGAAGCTGCGTCATTGATCCGGAAGGAGCGGCCGTGACGCCCACTGTGAAGCGGGTCTGGTACGGTTGCAGTTATGATGGCGCGTCGAAGGGTCTGTTTGGCAACCTCGGCCGGCGTTACCGCTTTACAGAGGAACGCATGCATTCAGGTGATCCGTTGTATGCGATCGGATCTTTCCGCTCCGTGGGCGGCAGCGACGGGGCCTTCGACACGGCGGCGGAAGTGCGGGACCTGTTGAAAAAGTGGAAGCAGGACCCGGAAAAACTGATTGAACAGTTCGATCGTGACAAGAACGGACAAATAGATGCCCACGAGTGGGAAAACGCGCGCAGGGTGGCGAATCATCTCGTGCGTAAAACACAGATGAAACGCAAGGCACCGCCGGTGACCCACGTAATGGCCAAACCCAAGAACAGTCGCCAGCCCTTTCTGCTGTCGAGCAAAGCCCAGCACGATTTGACCAGGCGTTACAGGCTGTCCGCTGCGGCGTCTTTTGCAGGGTTCCTGATAGCAGGCGCGTTTACCTCCTGGATGTTCCTCATTCGTCTTTAGCGCTGGTATCGTCGACACCTGTTGCACGACTTCCACAAGGACGGACTGCAAAGTGGGCGCGCGCCTCCACGCGTTCGCAATGTCGGGCATATTGCAATTGGCCAGGGTTGGATTTGAATGTTCCGGACTGCTCATGTAGGGTCCCAGCCATCGTTCGGGGACAGGTGTGCGGAAAACCGGTGTTGCATCACCCCACTTCGAGACAACCAAAAACAAGCGGGAGGAGCTCATCCATGAACCATTTGAAATCCCATGGCCCGCGCCAACTCCGGCATCGGGGGCGCGGTACCGTCGACCCTCTGTTTCGGGGGCGCCGGCTGGTTTCTCTGCTGTGCACGGCCTTGCTGCTTTCGGCCTGCGATTCGAGCCAGAACCCGGCGCCGACAGATGAAAGCGCAAGTCCCGGCGAACAGGCATCGGTGGCGGCCCCGGCTCCCTCCGTCGAAGCCGGGGAAGAGGCGGCGGACGGCCGGATCACGGCGAGCTTCGACGGCGAGTCGCTGACCTGGTACATCACCAGTGGAGAGCGCGGCGGTCAGTACGTCAGCCAGAGCGACTGGTCCCCCGCTTTTGGCTCCGGGGCCACGGTATCCCTGATGGGCCACACGTCGCCCACTTCGACGTTCCAGAGCGCAAAGGCGATCATGATCGGCTTCACGCTACAGGACATGGAAACCAACCCGCAGGCGGTGGATGCATCCATCACCTACCTGTCCGGTGGCATCACGGCCAACCATTCCTCGAGCCACGATGGAAGCGCCGAGGTCAGCGTCGACACGGCGCAGGTCGAAGGCGACAACCTGACGCTGTCGGGCTCGTTCTCCGGCACACTGCCTTTCAAGTCGCTCGCCGGAGACGCGGACGTCGAATCCACCGAACCTATCGAGGTGACGAATGGGACGTTTCGGGGTGTCGTCCGGAAGTTGCAGGAATAGCGCCGGAAGAAGCGGCTCAGTCGGGGACCGTCGCGTAACCGGAAAGAGGAATTAAACTTCCGACCGACTGATTACCGCTTGCATCATCCCACCGCCGACTTCCTCTGCTCATCGGGATCGTACCCCAGATTCGGTGCCAGCCACCTCTCCGCTTCCTCCAGCGTCATCCCTTTGCGCCGCGCATAGTCCTCAACCTGATCCCGGTTGATCTTCCCGACGCCGAAGTACTTCGATTCCGGATGGCTGAAATACCAGCCTGAGACGCTTGCCGTGGGCATCATGGCGAAGTGATCGGTCAGCGAGATCTCGGCGTTGGTCACCGGGTCGATGAGCTTCCACAGCAGGGCCTTCTCGGTGTGCTCCGGGCAGGCGGGATAGCCGGGGGCGGGGCGGATGCCCTTGTAGGCTTCCTTGATGAGTTCTTCGTTGCTGAGCGACTCATCGGACGCATAACCCCAGAAGTCCTTGCGCACCCGCTCGTGCATGTACTCGGCAAAGGCCTCGGCGAGGCGGTCGGCCAGGGCCTTAAGCAGGATGGAGTGGTAGTCGTCGTGGTCGGCTTCGAAGCGCTCGACGTGCTCCTCGATACCGATGCCCGCGGTGACGGCGAAGGCGCCGACGTAGTCCTCAAGCCCCGTGTCCTTCGGTGCCACGAAATCGGCCAGGCACTGGTTGGGACGGCCCGGCGGTTTCTGGTTCTGCTGGCGCAGGTGGTGCAGCGTGGTGAGCACCTCGGTGCGCGAATCGTCGGTGTAGATCTCGATGTCGTCGTCGCCGACCTGGCTGGCCGGGAACAGGCCGACGACGGCCTTTGCCTGCAGCCATTGCTCGTCGATGATCTTTTTGAGCATCTTCTGGGCGTCGTCGAAAAGCTGCAGGGCGTGCTCGCCGACGGTTTCGTCGTCGAGGATTTTCGGGTAGCTGCCGGCCAGCTCCCAGACCTTGAAGAACGGCGTCCAGTCGATGTAATCGAGCAGGACCTCCAGCGGCGTGTGGTCGAACACAAGGCGCGCGTGGCCGTCTTCGATGAGGCTTTTCTCCGTCGATAGCCCGCTTCTGCGCCCCGCGTCGGACGCGGTCAGGAGGTCCGTATGGTCAAAAATGGCGGGGCGGGGCGGCGTATAGCCCTCCCAGCCGATCTTCGTCTTGTTGGCGCGCGCCTGCTCCAGGCTCAGCCATTCGGTGCGGCGCTGCTTGCCGGCGTGCTGGGCGCGCACCTGCTCGTATTCCTCTTTGACGCGGGTGACGTAAGGGGTGAGAAGCTCGTCGCTCACCAGGTTCTGTGCCACGCCGACGGCGCGCGAGGCGTCTTTGACGTAGACTGTGGTGCCGTGGTAGCCGGGCTCGATCTTGACCGCGGTGTGCACCCGCGAGGTGGTGGCGCCGCCGATCAGCAGCGGCACCTCGAAGCCTTCGCGCTCCATCTCTTTCGCGACGTGCGCCATTTCGTCCAGGCTCGGCGTGATCAGGCCGCTGAGCCCGATAATGTCGACCTTCTCGTCGCGCGCCTTGTCCAGGATCTGGCGGGCCGGAACCATCACGCCCATGTCGATCACCTCGAAGTTGTTGCACTGCAGCACCACCCCGACGATGTTCTTGCCGATGTCGTGCACGTCGCCCTTCACGGTGGCCATCAGGATCTTGCCCTTGGCGCGACTGTTCTCGTCCTTTTCGGCCTCGATGTAGGGTATCAGGTAGGCGACGGCCTTCTTCATGACGCGCGCGCTCTTGACCACCTGGGGCAGGAACATCTTGCCTTCACCGAACAAATCGCCCACCACGTTCATGCCGTCCATCAGGGGGCCTTCGATCACCTGGATGGGGCGCTCGAAGCTCTGGCGGCATTCCTCGGTGTCTTCCTCGACATGGGTGTCGATGCCCTTCACCAGGGCGTGCTCCAGGCGTTTGGCGACCGGCCATTCGCGCCAGGCCAGGTCTTCCTTCTTCGCCTCGGCACCGCCGCCGCCCTTGTATTTGTCGGCGATCTCCAGCAGCCGCTCGGTGGCGTCGTCGCGGCGGTTGAGCACCACGTCCTCTACGCGCTCGCGCAGCTCCTCGGGAATTTCCTCGTAGACGGCGAGCTGCCCGGCGTTGACGATGCCCATGTCCATGCCCGCCCTTATGGCGTGGTAGAGGAACACGGCGTGGATGGCTTCGCGCACCGGGTTATTGCCGCGGAACGAGAAGGACACGTTGGACACGCCGCCGGAGATCTTGGCGTGGGGCAGGGTGGTCTTGATCTCGCGGGTTGCCTCGATGAAGTCCACGCCGTAGTTGTTGTGTTCCTCGATGCCCGTGGCGACCGCAAAGATATTGGGGTCGAAGATGATGTCCTCGGCGGGAAAGTCCAGCTGCTCGGTGAGGATGCGGTAGGCGCGGGTGCAGATCTCCACTTTGCGCGCGCGGGTGTCGGCCTGGCCGGTCTCGTCGAACGCCATGACGATGATCGCCGCGCCGTACTTGCGGCACAGCCTCGCGTGCTCGACGAACGCCGCTTCGCCTTCCTTCATGCTGATGGAATTGACCACGCCCTTGCCCTGGATGCACTTGAGCCCCGCCTCGATGATGTCCCACTTCGAGGAGTCGATCATCACGGGCACCTTGGAGATATCGGGCTCCGAAGCGATCAGGTTCAGGAACCTCGTCATGGCTTCGACGCCGTCGAGCATGGCCTCGTCCATGTTGACGTCGATCATCTGGGCGCCGTTTTCCACCTGGTTCCGGGCGACGTCCAGCGCCGTGTCGTAGTCGTCCTCCAAGACAAGGCGCTTGAATCTGGCCGAGCCGGTGACGTTGGTGCGCTCGCCGACGTTGACGAACAGCGAGTCGGGACGGACGTTTTCGGCCTCCAGTCCCGAGAGCCGCAGGGTGAAGTCGTGCCCGGGAATCCTGCGCGGCGGGAACTTGGATACCGCCTCGGCGATGGCCTTGATGTGCGCCGGGGTGGTGCCGCAGCAGCCGCCGATGATGTTGAGAAAATCGCTCTCGGCCCACTCGCCGATCTCCTTCGCCATGGCTTCGGGCGACTCGTCGTATTCGCCGAATTCGTTCGGCAGACCGGCGTTGGGGTGGGCGTTGACGCCGCAGTCGGCGAAGCCGGCCAGCTCCTCGACGTGCTGGCGCAGTTGCTTGGCGCCCAGCGCGCAGTTGAAGCCCAGCGAGATCGGCCGGGCGTGGCGCAGCGAGTTGTAGAAGGCTTCCACCGTCTGGCCCGAAAGGGTGCGGCCCGAAGCGTCGGTGATGGTCCCGGAGATCATCACCGGCCTGACATTGCCGGTGTCCTCGAAATAGCTTTCCACCGCGAACACGGCGGCCTTGGCGTTGAGGGTGTCGAAAATGGTCTCGATCAGAATGATGTCGGCGCCGCCGTCGACCAACCCCTTTGTGGCCTCGTAATAGGTGTCGCGCAGCTCATCGAAGCTGACGTTGCGGTAGCCCGGATTGTTGACGTCGGGCGACAGCGAAGCGGTGCGGTTGGTCGGTCCGAGCACGCCGGCGACAAAGCGCGGGCGCTCATCGGTGGAGAACTCGTCCGCGGCAGCGCGGGCGAGCCTCGCCGAGGCTTCGTTCAGCTCGTAGACCATCTCTTCCTGCTGATAGTCGGCCAGCGAGATCGCCGTCGAGTTGAAGGTGTTGGTCTCGACGATGTCGGCGCCGGCTTCCAGATAGGCCTTGTGAATGTCGCCGATGATCTGCGGCTGGGTCAGCGACAGCAGATCGTTGTTGCCCTTGAGGTCGCAGGGCCACTCCTTGAAGCGCTCGCCGCGGTAGTCGGCCTCGTCGAGCTTGTAGCGTTGGATCATGGTGCCCATGGCACCGTCCAGAATGAGAATGCGTTCCCGAAGCAGGTTTTCCAGTGTTTTCATGAAGCTGCCCTGGCGCTGTGAATTTAGCGGCGTAGTGTAACACGGATCGACAAGCCGCTTGTAACACCTTGTCCTTATTGGTATTTGGGTTTTCGGGTTGGCGGTCTGTGATAATGAAGTCTGGGGGTTCCACCGGAAGCCTTGCACGGCAGGCCGAACTCGCCTGCCGGTGGCCGGACTGAGCGCGGCTGAACCGCTGTGCGGTAATCCATGCCTTGGAGACTGCTCCGTTACCGAAGGGTAACCTTCAGGACGCTGCGCTCCTCAAGGTGACCGGACGATGACCGCTTCTCAGGTATCAGACCCTCACTCGCTGACGACATCCGCCCTGATCCAGATGCTGTCGTTGGATCTGCTTCGGGTGGAGCGGTGCCTGCCGATGCCGCTGCTGGAACGGCTCTTCTCCTCGGCGACACCGCCGATGGCGATCCATCGGCCCAGGGGGCCGGTGATTGTTGTGGAGGCGCTCTGCGTATCGACGGCGCCGCCGCGCGAGTGGCTAAGCGCGTTCTTGTGGGGGCTTATCTCGAGCATCACCTGATCTCCGTGCGCGCGCGGCAGCACATAGAACCCGGTGGTGACGTCCCTGTACTCCACGCCCGTGTGCCGCCGACCGCCCAGCCAGGTGGAGCCGGAGAAGAAGGGGATCGACTCGCCCGTGTCGATGTAGCCCGGGCTGCCTTCGCTGACGCGCAGCTGGTGAACCGGATTATCCGACAGCCGCCTGTGGGTGCTCGCCACGCTGCCGCTCACCGCCGTGTCGCCGGCGCTGTAGGTGACGCTGGCACCGCCTCGTGCAGGTCTGCCCGACCCAAAGCTGACAGTCGCATCGTCGTCCCGGTAGCGCAAGCCGCCGCTCAGACGCAGCTCTCTAAGCTCGCGTTCGCTGCCCTGGAACACGGAAATCAGCAGCTGCTTCGGGGCGGCGTCGAGCTGCGAGACCAGCCGCCGGATCTGCTCCAGATTCTGCTCGCCGGTGCGCAGGAACAGCTGGAAACCCTGGCCGGTCACCGATCCGCCTTCGTCCAGTAGCGGCTCGATCACGGGAATCAGCTCGGCGGCCGGACGGTTCTCGAGCTGTATCATTTCGATGGAATCGGCCTGCGCAACGCCGAGCAGCAGGGATGAGATCAGCAGCAGGATCTGCATCGGCGGCGCCCCCATCACAGGTACAGCCTGCGAAACTCGGGATGGCCTTCGCTGCGCTCCCAGACTTCGTTGAAGAAGTCCAGCTTCCGCTGGGCCTCGACGGGTGCATAGAAGTTGGCGCAACCCTCGTAGCGATCGGCCAGGCCGCGATGGATCAGAGCGCAACCGTCGGCGACCAGAAAGGCTTCGTTGTAATGGCGGTAATCGGGGTGCGGCTGGCGGATCTCGATGGAGCTGCTGAGCTTGCGGCTCAGCTCGACAAGCCGGGGGCTGCGCCGCACCGCGTCCACCGGCTCCTGGACCAGGAAGCGGATGCGCGCCTTGCGATTGCGGTAACACAGCGCGTTGATCGCATCCAGGAAGGGTCCGCGAGTATAAAGGGCGGCGTCCAGGTCACGGCTGAAAATCTCCAGCGAGTCCTGCGCCTGGGCCACCATCATGTCGGTGGCGTGCTGGGTTTCGGCGCGGTTGTCGAGCTCGATTTCGAGATCCGATATCCCCAGCCGGAGCTCGACGAATTTCCGGAAATTCTCTTCGCTGTTCATGCACCCAAGGTTACTGTGCGGGATTTCTACTGTACAGCCAGCTGCATGGTCTGGTGCCGAATCCCGGCTTCCTCGAACACGTCGCCGATCGGCTCGAAGCCGAAACGCCGATAGAACGACATCACGCCGACCTGAGCGTGCAGAAATACGCGGGCGACGCCGTGCTCGCTCGCCAGACTCAGGGCCTCTTGCATGAGCGCACTGCCTATGCCCAGTCCGCGATACGCCGGCAACACGGCCATGCGCCCGAGACGCCCGTCGTCGAACAGTCGGGCGGTGCCCACCGCCTCGCCGCCCGGCATTTCGGCCAACAGGTGGACGGCCTGCGCGTCCCTTCCGTCCCATTCGAGCTCTTCGGGCACGCCCTGTTCCACGATGAACACCTGCGAGCGGACGGCGCGGATGGCCGCCTCGTCCAGCGGCCATTCGGCCTGTCGGATATGAAAGCGACGGATGACGTTCATAAGAGAGGAGGAGAAAATCTCATCAACACCTCCGCCAGGCCCGTCTGGTCGCAATTGCGTTGGGCTTCGCTGCGCTCAGCGCCAACCTACATTCATGCACTTGCTCAGGGCGTGGCCGCAATCGCGTTGGGCTTCGCTGCGCTCAGCGCCAGCCTACATTCATGCACTTGCTCAAAGGTACATGGACCTCGATCAACGGGAAGCTTTCAGATCGATCGGGCCTGGTCGGCGGCGTTGCCGATGTAGCGCGCCGGTGTCAGGGCGGCCAGCTGGTCCCTGGCGTGCTGGGGGATGTCCAGCGTGTCGATGAACGCCCGCAGGGACTCGGCGTCGATGGGCTTGCCGCGCGTCAGAGCCTTCAGCTTTTCGTAGGGCTCGTCCACGCC
Source organism: Gammaproteobacteria bacterium (assembly GCA_050118435.1). Classification (GTDB taxonomy): domain Bacteria; phylum Pseudomonadota; class Gammaproteobacteria; order DSM-19610; family DSM-19610; genus Thiogranum. The sequence continues at coordinate 8,819 of JASFKW010000007.1, forward strand.
GTAGCGCCGCATCACCGTCTGGACCGCCTCGGCCAGAACCTCCCAGCAGGCGTCCAGGTCTTCCTGCAGCCGCGCCGGGTTGGCCTCCAGCTTTGCGATACCCTTCAGCAGTGAATCGTAGGCGATCACTGAATGGCCGATGCCGACGCCGAGGTTGCGCAGCGCGGTGGAGTCGCTGAGGTCTCGCTGCCAGCGCGAAATCGGAAGCTTCATGGCGAGGTGATCGAACAGGGCGTTGGCGATGCCGAGATTGCCTTCGGCATTTTCGAAATCGATGGGATTGACCTTGTGGGGCATGGTCGAGGACCCCACCTCGCCGACCACCGTTTTCTGGGTAAAGTAGGCGAGCGATATGTACCCCCAGATGTCGCGTGCGAAGTCGATGAGGATCACGTTGAACCGGGCGATGGCATCGAAAAGCTCTGCGATGTAGTCGTGCGGCTCGATCTGGACCGTGTAGGGGTTCCACTGCAACCCGAGGCCGGTGACGAAGCGCGACCCGAGCTCGGGCCAGTCCACGTCCGGATAGGCGGCGATGTGGGCATTATAGTTGCCGACGGCGCCGTTGATTTTGCCGAGCAGCTCCACCGCGGCGATCTGCTCGCGCTGCCGGCGCAGGCGGTAGACCACATTCGCCATCTCCTTGCCCAGTGTCGTGGGGGAGGCCGGCTGGCCGTGGGTGCGCGAGAGCATGGGCATCTCGGCGGTGGCGTGGGCCAGGCCGGTGATCGCCTGGGTCAGCTCATCCATGACCGGGAGCAGCACCTGGCCGCGCGCCTCGCGGAGCATCAGACCGTAGGCGAGGTTGTTGATGTCTTCCGAGGTGCAGGCGAAATGAATGAATTCATCGATCGCCTCCAGCTCTTCGTTGCCGGCGATCTTTTCCTTGAGGAAGTACTCCACCGCCTTGACGTCGTGGTTGGTGGTGCGCTCAATGTTCTTGACGCGGCGCGCGTCGTCCTCGCCGAACTTGTCGACAATCGCGTTCAGCACATTGTTGGCGTGCTCGCCGAGCGGGGGTACCTCGGCGATGCCCGGGTGGGCGGCCAGGGCCTGCAGCCAGCGCACCTCGACCAGGACACGGTGTCGGATCAACCCGAACTCGCTGAAGATCGGGCGCAACGCCTCGGTCCTGCGGTCGTAGCGGCCGTCGACCGGGGATACAGCAGTCAGTGATGTCAGATCCATGCAGGGCTTCTCTCAGGTCACGCCGCGAGCTGGCGCAGCACGTACTGCAGGATGCCGCCGTGGCGGAAATATTCGACTTCCTGCGGCGTATCGATTCTAACCCGCGCCGGGAAGGTCTTGTCTTCGCCCTCTCCGGTGGTCGCGCGCACCCGGACCCGTTTGGCGGAGCCGTCGCCCAGCCCCTGGATGTGAAACACCTCCTTGCCCGTGAGGCCCAGGGACTGGGCGTCGTCGCCGTTCTCGAACTCCAGCGGGAGTATGCCCATACACACCAGATTGGTGCGGTGGATGCGCTCATAGCTCTGCGCGAGCACCGCCTTCACGCCGAGCAGACGCGGCCCTTTCGCGGCCCAGTCGCGCGAGGAGCCGGAGCCATACTCCTTGCCGGCGATCACAATCAGCGGCACGCTTTCCTCCCGGTAGCGCACCGCCGCGTCGTAGATCGTCATCTGCTGCCCGGTCGGCTGGTGCACAGTCACCCCCCCCTCGGTGCCGGGCGCCAGCAGATTGCGCAGCCGGATATTGGCGAAGGTGCCGCGCATCATCACTTCGTGGTTGCCGCGACGCGACCCGAGCGAGTTGAAGTCCGCCGGCTTGACCCCGCGCGCCATCAGGTACTGTCCGGCCGGGCTGTCGGGCTTGATGGCGCCGGCCGGCGAGATATGGTCGGTGGTCACCGAGTCGCCGAGCAGGGCCAGCGCCCGTGCACCGTGAATGTCGCTGACGGCCTCTGGCTGCCGGCGCATGCCCTGGAAGTAGGGCGGATTGCGAATGTAGGTGGAATCGTCGGTCCAGGCAAAGAGCTGGCCCGTCGGCGAGTCGAGGTCGATCCAGCGCGCGGTGCCCTTGAAGACATCCTGGTAAACCCGGGTGAACTCCTCGCGTTTCACGCTGCTGTTGACCACCTCCGCGATCTCCTGTTGGGTGGGCCAGATGTCTTTGAGAAAGACGTCGTTGCCTCCGGCGTCCCGGCCGATCGGTTCTCTGTACAGATCGACGTCCATGGTTCCGGCGATGGCATAGGCCACCACCAGGGGCGGGGAGGCGAGGTAGTTCATGCGGACCTCGGCGTGGACCCGCCCCTCGAAGTTGCGGTTGCCCGAGAGCACCGAGCAGGCCGACAGGTTCCCTTCGGCGATCGCCTTGGAGACGGGCTCCGGCAGGGGACCCGAGTTGCCGATGCAGGTCGCGCACCCATAGCCGATGACGTGGAAACCCAGCTCCTCCAGGTCGTCGAGCAGGCCGGCCGCATCGAGGTATTCGGTCACCACCTGCGAGCCGGGGGCCAGCGAGGTCTTTACCCATGGCTTCACCTTCAGCCCCTTCTCCACGGCCTTGCGCGCCACCAGGCCGGCACCCAGCATCACCGAGGGGTTGGAGGTGTTGGTGCAGGAGGTGATGGAGGCGATCACGACCGCGCCGTCGTCGAGCTCGAAGTCCTCGCCGTGCAGGGAGCCCCCGGCGGGGTGGCTCACCAGATTGCGTTCGGACTTCAACGCCGCCAGGGCTTCCCGGAATTGCGCTTGGGATGCACTCAGCGCGACGCGATCCTGGGGGCGCTTTGGCCCCGCGAGGCTCGGCACCACGCTGGCCAGGTCGAGCTCGATGACGCTCGAATACTCGGCGTCCGGCTGGCCCGCCAGCCTGAACATGCCCTGCTCCCGAGCGTAGGCCTCGACCAGGTCGACCTGCTCATCGCTGCGTCCGGACAGGCGCAGGTAGCTGATCGTTTCCTCGTCGATGGGGAAGATACCGCAGGTGGCGCCGTACTCGGGTGCCATATTGGCGATGGTCGCGCGGTCGGCCAGCGTCAGGTGGTCCAGGCCGTCGCCGAAGAATTCCACGAGCTTGCCGACCACGCCGTGGCGGCGCAGAAGCTCCACGACGCTCAGCACCAGATCGGTTGCGGTCGCGCCCTCGGGCAGCCCGCCGGTCAGCTTCATGCCCACCACCTGGGGTATCAGCATGGAAACCGGCTGTCCCAGCATGGCGGCTTCGGCTTCGATGCCGCCCACGCCCCAGCCGAGCACCCCCAAGCCATTGATCATGGTGGTGTGAGAATCCGTGCCCACGAGGGTGTCAGGGTAGGCCCACAGCACACCATCCCTTTCCTGGGCGAATACCACCCTGGCCAGGTATTCGAGGTTTACCTGATGCACGATCCCGGTGTCCGGCGGCACCACTTTGAAGTTGGAGAACGCCTTCTGTCCCCACTTCAGAAAGCTGTAGCGCTCCCGGTTGCGCTGGTATTCGATCTTCGCGTTCAGATCCAGGGCGTTCTTGTTGCCGAAGCTGTCGATCTGCACGGAGTGATCGATGACCAGCTCGGCCGGCTGCAATGGATTGATCTTGTCGGGATCTCCGCCAAGGGCCTTCATGGCGTCGCGCATCGCGGCCAGGTCGACGATGGCCGGCACGCCGGTAAAGTCCTGCATCAAAACGCGCGCGGGTCGGTAGGCGATTTCGCGACTGGGCTCGACCTGCGGGTCCCAGCCGATCAGCGCCTCGATGTCGTCTCTGGTCACCGTTTTGCCGTCCTCGAAACGCAGCAGGTTCTCAAGCAACACCTTGAGCGAATAGGGAAGCCGCGCGACCGCTGTTCCCAGCGACGTCAGGCGATGGATCTCATAGGCGCGTTCACCCACCTGCAGGCTGCCGCGAGTCGAAAAACTGTTGCTCATGGAAAGCTCCTGGCTGCCGGACTCGACATGAACGCGCCATTATGGGCTATTTGGATACGCCTGAATAGTGCCGTTGCCCGGCGCACGGAGCCCCGATCGACGACCCCGGCCGATCGAGTGTCTTTAATTTTAACTTGAGTTATTACAGATGAGTATGTAAGTTAGTTTATGTCAATTATAGCCTTTGGTGCGACTGGATTTCGCGCGCCGTGAAGGCCATTCGCCGGCGCCCGAACAGCAGGCCCAGGCGCGTTCCGCCGCACTGGCGCCAGAGCACCGCCGAGCGCATCGCGCCCAGCAGCAGGGCGCGGACCTGGTCGGCGACGGCGGCATCGGCCAGCCGCACGGGATCACCGCTGACCATGATGCGCGGGCGCAGGGTGCTGATGGTCTGCGTGTAGGTCTCGGCGAGCGACGCCACAACCTGGGGATGGGCGATGCCGAAATGCTCGACCTGGTTCTGGGCGCGCTCGATGCCGGAGCGCAGACGCCCCAGCAGATCGGGGCGCTTTTGCAGCTTGCGCTCCAGATGCAGCAGGGTGACGGCGTAGCGTGTGAGCTCGGTGTCCGGCTTGTGCCGCTCGCCCATGAGTTGCCCCTGCAGCAGCCGCAAACCCATGCGCACCCCATCGATGCCGCCGTAGACGCTCTCGACGTTGGCGGCGTCGAGCGCGAGTATGCTGCGCAGCGTCGCCTGAAAGGCATCCGCATCCCAGGGCCGGCCGTGGGCGGTGGTTTGCACTAGCCGCAGCGCCTGCATGACGCCGGCAAAGGCGAGGGCGCGCTCCTTGTCGGTCTTCCGGGTCATGACTGAATCGTACCACCTCCCAGGCACAGCTCCCCGCGATAGAAGACCACCGCCTGGCCGGGGGTCACCGCCCGCTGTGGCACCGCAAACTCCACCGCGCAGCGATCAGGCTCCAGGCGGGTGATCACACAGGCCTGGTCGGGCTGGCGGTAGCGGATGCGGGCACGACAGTCGAAGGGCGCGGCCGGCGGGCTGCCCGAGATCCAGTGCAGGTCTGTCGCCCGCAGCGAGGACCGGAACAAGGCCGGATGATCCTTGCCCTGGGCGATGACCAGCTCGTTGGTCTCCAACCGCTTGTCCACGACGTACCAGGGCTCGCCGCTTGCGTCGCGGGCGCCCCCGATGCCGAGCCCCTGACGCTGGCCGATGGTATGAAACATCAGACCCTGGTGCTCACCGCGCACATGGCCCCGGACGTCCACGATGCGCCCCGGCCGGGCGGGGAGATAACGGCTGAGAAAGGTTTTGAATCTGCGCTCGCCGATGAAACAGATACCGGTGCTGTCTTTCTTGGCGAAATTCGGCAGGCCCTTGCGCTCGGCGAGCCCGCGCACCTCGGGCTTGCTGAGCTCTCCGAGCGGAAACAGGCTGTGGGCGAGCGCACGCTGGCCCAGGCGATACAGAAAATAGCTCTGATCCTTGTTCTCGTCGCGGCCTTTCAGAAGCTCGCTGCCCGCGGCGGTGGGCCGGATCCGCGCGTAGTGGCCGGTTGCGATCCGGTCCGCGTTCTGGTCGAGGGCGTAGTCGAGGAAGGCGCGGAATTTGATTTCCTGGTTGCAGAGGATGTCGGGGTTCGGCGTTCTCCCGGCGCGGTACTCGGCCAGGAAGTGGGCAAACACCCGGTCCCAGTACTCGCTCGAAAAGCTGATGGTGCGCAGCTCGATCCCCAGCAGTCCGGCGACGGCGCGCGCATCGGCAAGATCCTGTTGCGCCGGGCAGTAGCCCGGCTCGTCGTCCTCCTCCCAGTTCTTCATGAACAGGGCCTGCACACGGTAACCCTGCTCCAGCAGCAGCAGGGCCGCTACGGCGGAATCGACGCCCCCGGAAAGTCCGACCATGACGCGCTCGCTGACCACCCGCCGGCCTCAGTCCAGATCGACGAGTACATCCAGGGGATGACGCTTGCCGCGCAGATAGTCGTCTAGGGAGGCGAGCACCAGTGGGCTGCGCAGCTGCGCCGCACGGCCCCGGATCTCCTCCGCGGTCAGCCAGTGCACCGCCGCGATTTCGGGATCCAGCTGCCGTGCCGCCTCGCGGTCCACGCACCGCCCGCAGAAGGTGGCGCGCAGAAAGGTGTCATCGCTGTCGGGGCTGCGCCAGCGGTAGACGCCGACCAGCGCCTGCGGCTGGAAATGCCAGGCGGTTTCTTCCAGACACTCCCGGGTCGCCGCCTGCAGGAGGCTTTCGCCGGTCTCCAGATGCCCGGCCGGCTGATTGAAGCGAACGCCCTCGTCGACCTGCTCTTCCACCATCAGGAAATGGCCACCCTGCTCGACGATCACCGCGACTGTGACTCTCGGTTTCCACACCATGTGATACACCCACCGATGAAACTCAGTGAAACAGCGTATTAACAGAAAGTTATTCATGATATCTGATAAGGGGTGAAAAAAACCACGCCAGGCGGCGTCGCAGCCTTGACTTTGGCCGAGGGTCAAATAAAGTAGCGGCTGTGACCTTGGGCCCCTCTGCGCGGGTTGGCTCCGGTTTCGCGGGCTGTGTCGCAGTCCGACGGATCCGGAAGGCGGACAGCGGGCCAGAGGCCAAATAATAACGCTGGAATCAGCGCTCGGATTCCGGCCTCACCAACAAATCACGAATCGACGTGAGGAGGAGACATCATGCTAAAGGTTCTCAAGCAACTGTTCCTGTCCGCTGTCTTGCTGGTTCTGGCCACGGGGCAGGCACTGGCCGACGAAGCGCTCAAGCCATTCGTGCTGGCCTACCGCACGAGCGGCGAGCTCCAGACTGTGGCCGACGAGGTCAAGGGCAAGGTCGAGGCGGCCGGCTTCGAGGTGGTCGGCTCCTACTCGCCCTATGATGGGGCCATTATCATGGCCATTACCAATGACGCGCTAAAGCAATCGGCGGCGAGCTCCGAATTCGGCGGTTATGGGGCCGGCCAGCGCGTCTCGGTTACCAAGGTCGGCGACGAAATCCAGGTGGCCTACACGAACCCGGTGTACTTCGCCAACGCCTATCGCCTGGATGACACCTCGGGTGCCGACGCCGCACTGAAGAGTCTGGAGAGCGCGCTGGGCAAGGAGCAGGTCTATGGCACCGGTGACAAGGAGCTGTCGGACGACGATCTGCGCGAGTACCACTACATGTTCGGCATGGAGTACTTCGACGATCCGAGCGAGCTGGCCGAGTATGACAGCTACGAAGAGGCGGTCGCAGCGGTCGAGGAAGGCCTGGCCGAAGGTCGCGGGGGCGTCGAGAAGGTGTACCGTATCGACATTCCCGGCAAGGACGAAACGGTCTTCGGCGTGGCGCTCACCGACACCGGCTGCAGCGGAGACGCGTACATCATGAGCCGCATCGACAAGGAAGACATCCGCTCCACGCCGCATCTGCCGTACGAGATGCTGGTCTCGGACGGTGATGTCTACGCCCTGTACGCGCGCTTCCGCATTGCCATCAGCATGCCGCATCTGCCGATGATCCAGAGCGACACGGGCGCCACCTTCTTCAACATCATGTGCGCGCCGAACGCCATCGAAGAGGCGCTGATCGAAGCCGCCGGCGGCGAAAGCTGAGGCATCTTCGGTCAGATTGTCATTACGAGGCGGACAGCGACGAAGCAATCAGAGCCGCTCGGACGTCATTCAGCTTCTGCTTCACAAATGCCGGCCCCCGCAGCCCGAGGTTGCGGGGGCTTTTTTGCTTTTGAGCCGCGCCGGCAAGAAAAGCGGCCTGGGTCCTGCGTGAGAACCCTAGAGGACAGTGCGACGATGCCGTGGCCCGACGACGGGCCTCCGGCCAAGCGCCTGGCCGGATCGGCGCCTGCGTGCGGCGCCGGAACGCCTTTGCTACAATCCGCCGACCTTTTATCCGAGCTGGGACAGCGCATGGGCTATCAGAGCATCGTCGTGCCCGATGAGGGCGAGAAAATCACCACCAACCCGGACCTGTCACTGAATGTGCCGGCAAGACCCATCGTGCCTTATATCGTGGGTGACGGCATCGGCATCGACATCACGCCGGTGATGCGCAGGGTGGTCGACGCCGCCGTGGAGAAGGCATCCGGCGGCGGCCGCAAGATCGTCTGGATGGAGATCTTCGCCGGGGAGAAGGCCAACGAGGTCTATGGCGCGGATACCTGGCTGCCGGAAGAGACGCTCGAAGCCATCAAGGAGTTCGGTGTGGCCATCAAGGGCCCGTTGACCACGCCGGTCGGCGGCGGCATCCGCTCGCTGAACGTAGCGCTGCGCCAGGAGCTGGATTTGTATGTCTGCCAGCGCCCGGTGCGCTATTACGCCGGGACGCCGAGCCCCCTGAAGGAGCCCGAGAAAACCAATATGGTGATCTTCCGCGAGAATTCGGAAGACATCTACGCGGGCATCGAGTGGGAGGCCGGCAGCGCCGAGGTGAAGAAGGTCATCGATTTCCTGCAGAACGAGATGGGCGTCACCAAGATCCGCTTTCCTGACACCGCCGGCATCGGCGTGAAACCGGTCTCATCGCAGGGCACCAAGCGCCTGGTGCGCCGTGCCCTGCAGTACGCCATCGACCAGGATCGGGATTCCCTGACCCTGGTGCACAAGGGTAACATCATGAAATTCACCGAGGGCGCCTTCAAGAGCTGGGGCTATGAGCTGGCGCGGGAAGAGTTCGGCGCGACGGAGATCGACGGCGGCCCCTGGTGCGCTTTCCGCAGCCCGCGTACCGGCAAACAGATTATCGTCAAGGATGTCATCGCGGACGCCTTCCTCCAGCAGATCCTGACGCGTCCCGCCGAATACAGCGTGATCGCCACCTTGAATCTCAACGGCGACTATATTTCCGACGCCCTGGCCGCCCAGGTGGGGGGGATCGGCATGGCACCGGGCGCCAACCTCTCGGATGACGTGGCGCTGTTCGAAGCGACCCACGGGACCGCGCCCAAATACGCCGGCAGGGATCAGGTCAATCCGAGCTCGCTGATCCTCTCGGCCGAGATGATGCTGCGCCACCTGGCATGGAACGATGCGGCCGACCTGATCGTGCGCGGCCTCTCAGGCGCGATCGCGGCCAAAACAGTGACCTACGACCTCGAGCGCCTGATGTCGGGCGCGACAAAGCTCAGCTGTTCCGGTTTCGGCACGGCGATTATCGACCACATGGCGTAGGCGACACGAACCTCGCGTCCGCCGTCCGGCGGACAGGAGATTCAACCCGCGCCGGGCGGCAAACTACTGGGTGACGTTCGTAAGAATGATCTTGTTGGCCTGCAGGCCCTTCGGCCCGGTGGAGATGTCGAACTCGACGCGCTGACCCTCCTTTAGGCTCTTGTAGCCATCCATCTCGATGGCCGAAAAGTGTGCGAAGATATCGTCTCCGCCTTCATCGGGGGAGATGAAACCGTATCCCTTCGCGTTGCTGAACCATTTCACAATGCCTGTCGCCATGACCGAGTCCTCACTGCTTGTTGCGGCGGCTGCGCCACCTGCTTTTTATTCAAGATCGCGCCGCCTGACATCCTCTTGCGGAATGCCGACAGCTCCTCCTTTGGCCCCCTGGGGCCATCTGCTATTTTTAGACTGCAGAGGGCAATAGTCAAGTATTGAGCGAAGAGGAAACTCTTACGCTATCACAAGCTTAAGGCATAGTGTTTGCTAGAGCCTGAAGCGGGTGTATCCTGTCTCAACACACACGGGAACTTCAGCGTCTTGCATTTGAATCGGGTACAATTACGCCATGGGAAAGGAAACAGGACAGTCCCCGGATCATGGGCTTTCGGTGCTGGAGGCGCGGCCGAAGGTAAAGCGCCCGCGCCTGTACAAGGTCGTCCTGCACAACGACGACTATACGCCGATGGAGTTCGTGGTCATACTGCTGGAACAGTTTTTTGCCATGTCCAGAGAAAAAGCAACCCAGGTCATGCTCCACGTGCACACCAGGGGGAAGGGGGTCTGCGGAGTCTATACCCGGGAAATTGCGGAAACAAAGGTTGCACAGGTCAACGAATATTCGCGACAAAACCAACATCCACTACTGTGCGCCATGGAGGAGGCCTAGAAGAGCAATGAGGTAGTCACACATGTTAAGTAAGGAATTGGAGTTCACCCTGAATCTAGCTTTTAAAGATGCCAGGGAAAAACGTCATGAGTTCATGACCGTCGAGCACCTGTTGCTCGCCCTGCTGGACAATCCCTCCGCTGCCGAGGTTCTGAAATCCTGCGGCGCGGATCTGGAGAAGCTGAAGCAGGAGCTCACGGCATTTCTCAACGAAACCACACCGCTGCTGCCGGTGAGCGACAACCGCGAAACCCAGCCGACCCTCGGCTTCCAGCGGGTGCTGCAGCGCGCCGTGTTCCACGTGCAGTCCTCCGGCAAGAAAGAAGTCACCGGCGCGAATGTCCTGGTGGCGATCTTCAGCGAGCAGGAGTCGCAGGCCGCCTACTTTCTCAACAAGCAGGACATCACGCGCCTCGACGTCGTCAATTACATCTCACACGGAATTTCCAAGCTGGCGGGGGACCAGTCGGAGAACGAGCCGGCGACCGAATCTGAAGGCGTCGGTACGGCGGACAGCGGCCAGAAGAAGCCGCTGGAAGTGTTTGCATCGAACCTGAACGAGTTGGCGATGAAAGGCAAGATCGATCCGCTGATCGGTCGGCGGCCTGAGATCGAGCGCACCATTCAGATACTCTGCCGGCGCCGCAAGAACAATCCGCTCTACGTCGGCGAGGCGGGGGTGGGCAAGACCGCGCTCGCCGAGGGGCTCGCCAAGCTGATCGTCGACGGCGACGTGCCCGAAGTGCTGTTGAATAGCACCATTTATTCGCTGGATCTCGGCGCGCTGGTCGCTGGCACCAAATACCGGGGCGATTTCGAAAAGCGCCTGAAGAGCGTGCTCAGCCAGCTGGGCAAGGAAGTCGGCGCTATCCTGTTCATCGACGAGATCCATACCATCATCGGTGCCGGAGCGGCCTCCGGCGGCGTGATGGATGCATCGAATCTCATCAAGCCGATGCTGGCGTCCGGTGAGCTCAAGTGCATCGGGTCGACGACGTACCACGAGTACCGGGGCATTTTCGAAAAGGACCGCGCGCTGGCGAGGCGCTTCCAGAAGATCGACGTGGTGGAGCCGACCATCGAGGAGACGGTGAGCATCCTCAGAGGGCTGAAATCGCGCTTCGAGGAGCACCACCATGTAAAGTATTCTCTCAAGGCCCTGCGGGCGGCGGCGGAATTATCGTCGCGCTACATAAATGACCGGTTCCTTCCCGACAAGGCCATCGACGTCATCGACGAGGCCGGCGCCAATCAGCGGCTGTTGCCGCCTTCGCGGCGCAAGAAAACGATCGGCGTCGCCGACATCGAGACCATCATTTCGAAGATCGCCCGGATTCCCCCGAAGACCGTGTCCGCCTCGGACAAGGACTCGCTGCGTACCCTGGAGCGGGACCTAAAAATGGTGGTGTACGGGCAGGACGAGGCCATCGAAACGCTGGCCGCGGCCATCAAGATGTCGCGCTCCGGCCTGGGCAACGAGCAGAAACCCATCGGCTCGTTCCTGTTCGCCGGACCCACGGGTGTCGGAAAGACCGAGGTGACGCGTCAGCTGGCGATGATCATGGGCATCGAGCTGATCCGCTTCGACATGTCCGAGTACATGGAGCGGCACACCGTGTCACGGCTCATCGGTGCGCCGCCCGGTTACGTCGGCTTCGACCAGGGTGGGCTGCTCACCGAGGCGATCACCAAGCACCCGCACGCCGTGCTGCTGCTGGACGAGGTGGAAAAGGCGCATCCCGATGTGTTCAACCTGCTGTTGCAGGTCATGGATCACGGCACGCTCACCGACAACAACGGTCGCAAGGCCGATTTCCGGAACGTCGTGATCGTCATGACGACCAACGCCGGTGCCAGCGAAATGAGCCGGCCGTCGATCGGGTTCACGCACCAGGACCATTCGAGCGACGGCATGGAGGCGATTCGAAAGATCTTCAGCCCCGAGTTCCGCAACCGCCTGGACGCCATCATCCAGTTTAAGGCGCTGGACCCGGCCGTCATCACACGCGTGGTGGACAAGTTCATCTACGAGCTGGAAGCCCAGCTGCAGGACAAGGGTGTGACCCTGGACGTGGAGGATTCAGCCCGCGAATGGCTCGCCGAGCACGGTTTCGACGCCAAGATGGGCGCGCGTCCCATGGCCCGGGTCATCCAGGAGCACATCAAGAAGCCACTGGCAGAGGAGCTGCTGTTCGGCCGGCTGGCGAACGGGGGGCACTTGATGATCCGCGCCGAGGACAACCGGCTGGTTCAGGAGATCGGGCAGGAAGAAGAGGTCCTCTAGGGGCGACCGTTATCACCCGGCCGCTGGGTGCAGGCTCAGCGCGCCCGGTAGGTGATGCGACCCTTGCTCAGGTCGTAAGGGGTCAGCTGAACAGTGACCTTGTCGCCGGTCAGAATGCGGATGTAGTGCTTGCGCATCTTGCCCGATATGTGCGCGGTTACGACATGCCCGTTTTCGAGCTCAACGCGGAACATGGTGTTGGGCAGGGTCTCTACCACCGTACCCTCCATTTCAATGTGATCTTCTTTCGCCATTCCTCACTCGTCAGTTTGCCGATATCAGCCGCTCATTATAACGGATCGGGCCGCGGCTGCCGGCGACTATCCCATTGTGGATAGGCCAATGATGCGTTTCCGCGGCATCGCCCCAGGCTGCAGCATTAACGGCCGCTTTGTGGATTAGTTGATCCCCGACCTGGCGCCGGCGTCCTGACCGCAGGCCGATCCGTCTCCAGCGTCCGCCACTCACCGCCCCGATAGGCCTGCATCGGACGAAAGCGGCTCTTGTATCGCATCTTGTCGGAACCCGCTATCCAGTAGCCGAGATAGTGCCAGTCACACCCGGTTGCCCGTGCGAGCTCGATCTGACGCAGCACCGCGTAGGTGCCCAGACTGCGCCGCTTCAGCTCCGGGTCGAAGAAGGTGTACACGGCCGAAAGTGCGTTGCCGAGCCGGTCGGTGACCGCCACGGCGACAGGGGCCCCGTCGAGCCGCAATTCGACGAATAGCGTTTCGCACCAGTCGCTGGTGAGAAAGCTCAGGTACTCGTCGGGCGTGGGCCGGTCCATGCCGCCGCCGGGGTGGCGAGAGTCGAGGTACCGCGTGTAAAGGGCGAAATGATCGTCGCGAAACTCAGGTGGCAGCAGCCTGCACATCAGATCGCGGTTGCGATTCCAGATCTTCTGCTGGTTGCGGCTGCGCTTGAACCGATGCACCGGTATCCTGACCGGAACGCACTCGCGACAGTCCGGGCAGGCCGGCACGTACAGATCGCCGCCGCTGCGCCGAAAGCCCAGCCCCGCGAGCTGCTCGTACAGCGCGGTGGAGAGCCTGGCATAGGGATCGGCAAAGACCGAGACCGCGCTGCGATTCGGAAGGTAGGAGCAGGCCCTCGGTGAGGTGCCGAAGAAGCGCAGCTCCTGTTCCACCACCGAGTGTCTGCGGTTCATGGCACGACCTCTCACCATTGACTGCCCACGGGGCAGGGTTCGATCTCCCACGACGGCACGGGGTTCGGGGCCGAGCACCACGCGTCCAACTGTCTGATGAAGGTCACGCGGGGGATCTGCTCGGCTCCGAGGCTGGCGAGGTGCGCCGAGTGGACCTGGCAGTCGATCAGGCCGAAGCCCCAGGATTCGAGCTGGCGCACCAGGCAGGCGAACGCTACTTTGGAAGCATCCGTGGCGCGGCTGAACATCGATTCACCGAAAAAGACCTTGCCGAGCGCAACACCGTAGAGCCCACCGACCAGCTGCTCCCCAAGCCAGCATTCTGCGGAATGCGCATAGCCCTTATTGTGCAACAGGATGTAGGCGGTGGCCATTTCCGGCGTGATCCAGGTGCCGGCACTGCCCGGGCGCGGTGCCGCGCAGGCTCGGATGATCCGCTCGAAGGCGCGATCCAGCGTCACCTTGAACCGGCACTTACGTAAGGTCTTGCGCAGACTTCTCGCGATGCGGAGCCGGGACGGATACAGCACGCTCCGCGGGTCCGGCGACCACCACAGGATCGGCTGATCGTCGCTGTACCACGGAAAGATGCCTCTGCGATAACCGGCAAGGATACGCTCCGGCGTCAGGTCACCGCCGACCGCCAGAAGCCCGTCGGGCTCGCGCAGGGCCAGGCTGACATCGGGAAATGCCAGACTGGTATCGCTGGGGTGGATCCAGAACGGTCCCGGTGCGCTCATGCGGCTGCGCTCTCCTTGAAAGGAGTCTGCTCGGACAGCTCCGCCATGTAATCGCGCACGGCTTCGGTTTCCTGCTGCAGAAAGCGGCGAATCGTCTCGCGAAAACCCGGGTGCGCAATCCAGTGCGCCGACCAGGTCGGCGTCGGCATGAAACCCCGACTGATCTTGTGCTCGCCCTGTGCGCCGGGCTCGAAGCGCTTCAGGCCGTGTGCGATGCAGTATTCGATGCCCTGGTAATAGCAGGCCTCGAAATGCAGGCTGTGATAGTCCTGGTAGCAGCCCCAGTGCCGCCCGTAGAGCGTGTCCGCGTCGCGCAGACAGATGGCGCCGGCGACGGCGGCCTGCTTACGATAGGCGATGAAAAACACCAGCTGTGGCCCCATCTGCGCCGCCAGGTCGCGGAAGAAAGCCGCGTTAAGGGTGGGGTAGCCCCATTTCTTCTCGAAGGTGACGCGGTAGAAGTCATGCATCAGGTGCAGCTGGCTGTCGGTGGCCTCGTGTCCGTGCACCACGCGTATCTCGATCTTCTGCTCACGCACATAGCGCCGCTCCCGTCGGACCTTCTTGCGCTTGCGCGAGCTGAATCTGTCCAGATAGTCGTCGAAGTCCCGGTAGCCGGGATTCTGCCAATGGTACTGGCATCCCAGCCTGAGCATGAGGCCGGCCTGGTCCAGGCACCGGGTATCATGGACATCGGGAAACAGCCAGTGCAGCGAGGAGAGGGACTCGCGACGGGACCACTCCAGGGCCAGCTGCATGAGCTGGTCCGACACCTCCGGGTGGTCGGCGTGGTCGGCCACCAGGATTCTCCGGCCGGTCACCGGGGTATAGGGAACGGCAACCACGGCCTTGGGATAATAGTGCAATCCGTGGCGCTGATAGGCGTCGGCCCAGGCCCAGTCGAACACGAACTCTCCGTAGGAATTGTCCTTCTGGTAAAGCGGCGCCGCACCGACCAGCCGTCCGCCGGCGTCGAAGGCCGCGAGGTGGCGGGGCAGCCAGCCGTGCGTTTCGCCCACGCAGCCGTTGTTCTCCAACGCCGAGAGAAACTCATGTCGCAGGAACGGATTATCGGTGCCTTGCAGGGCGTTCCACTGCGTCGCATCCAGCTCCGAAATGCTGCTCAGGACTTTCAGTTCCATGGGGCTATTTTAGCCAACCGGCGGGCTCACAGAAATTCGCAGTTCCCGAGGCGCTGCTGGTAAGCAGAACGTGGACAGGTCAGGCGGGATACGCTGGCACGACCCGCTGTGAATGCGTCCCTGTGCGCTCGATGGCCCCACCCGTGCGGCCAGCGGTCTTACCAGCACATTATTCCGGCTGCCCGGTATACCCGCCGCGATTCACGACAGCGATGAGGCGGCGTTGAGGGACCCCCGATCCGCCACGCTGTGGTCTTTGCCTCGGTCGCAGGCTGATGCAGCTACACGCAGCTCACTGCGATCGAGACAAGGCCGCAGCTCGGAAGAACAAGCCGAGAGCCCGTAGGCTGAGTCCGGCGAAGCCCAACAGGATCTAGCGCTCCCGTTCCAGCGTATCCAGATAACGCTCGGCATCGAGCGCCGCCATGCACCCGGAGCCCGCGGAGGTGACCGCCTGGCGATAGACGTGGTCCCCGACATCGCCGGCGGCGAACACGCCGGGAAGGCTGCAGGCCGTGGCATTGCCCTCCACACCGCTTACCACCTTCAGGTAGCCGCCCTTGTGCATCTCGAGCTGGTCTTCGAACAGCTCGGTGTTGGGCCTGTGGCCGATGGCGATGAATACGCCGTCGACCTTCAGATCCTGGGTGCTGGCGTCCTTCACGTGCTTGATGCGCACGCCGGTGACGCCACTCTCATCCCCCAGCACCTCGTCGACCACGTGATCCCAGGCGATGGTTATTTTGCCCTGCTTCTCCCGCTCGAACAGCCGGCTCTGGAGTATCTTTTCGGCGCGCAGCGCATCGCGCCGATGCACCAGGGTGACGTGGGAGGCGATGTTGGCAAGATAGATGGCCTCCTCGACGGCGGTGTTGCCGCCGCCGATGACCGCGACCGGCTTTTCCCGGTAGAAAAAACCGTCGCAGGTCGCACAGGCCGATACGCCCTTGCCCTTGTATTGCTCCTCCGAAGGCAGTCCCAGGTACTGCGCCGAAGCGCCGGTACAGATGATCAGGGCGTCACAGGTATAGACGAAGGAATCGCCCTGCAGCCACATTGGCCGCTGGCTCAGGTCCACCTTGTTGATGTGGTCGAAAATGATCTCCGTGCCGACGCGCGCGGCGTGCTCGCGCATGTCCTCCATGAGCTGGGGTCCCTGCAGCCCCTCCGGCCCGCCGGGCCAGTTCTCCACGTCGGTGGTAGTCATCAGCTGGCCGCCCTGTTCCAGCCCCGTCACCAGGACCGGGTTCAGGTTCGCGCGCGCCGCGTAGACGGCCGCGGTATAACCGGCGGGACCTGAGCCGAGTATCAGAAGGCGGCAGTGCTTGGTTTCGCTCATGTATAATGACTCCCAACGATCCTGTGACGAGCCATATGAGCCGGTAACGACCGGCAGGGATGCGCTCGGCGGCGATGGATTTTGACAGGGCGGTTATGGTACGGAATGTCCCCCGGGGGGTAAAGGAGTCCTCATGCGCATCGGTGTTCCGCGCGAGATAAAGCCGATGGAGGGCAGGGTTGGGCTCATTCCCGCCGCCTGCTCGGAGCTGGCCGCGGCCGGTCACCAGGTGTTCGTGGAGTCGGGTGCGGGCGTCCGCAGCGGCTACAGCGATGAGCGTTTCAGCGCCGCGGGCGCCACGGTCGTGCCCGACGCCGCGGCGCTCTACGACAGCGCCGAGCTGGTGGTGAAGGTGAAGGAGCCGGTGGGCCCCGACCTGGATCACCTGCGCCGCCACCACATCCTTTTCAGCTTCCTGCACCTCGCGGCAGACTCGAGCCTCACCCGCAGGCTCTGCGACATCGGGCTCACGGCGATCGGTTTTGAAACCGTCCAGGAGGACTCGGGTGAGCTCCCGCTGCTCGCGCCCATGAGCGATATTGCCGGTCGTCTCGCGGTCCAGTACGGCGCGCACCTGCTGCATCAACCCCAGGGAGGCAAAGGTCTGTTGTTGGGCGGCCTGGCGGCCGCCGAGCGCGGGCGGGTGGCGGTGATCGGCGCCGGCTCGGCCGGTGGTAACTCAGCCCGCCTCGCCGCGGCCCTGGGCGCGGAGGTGACTGTGTTCGACCGCAAGCGCAGCCGGCTCGAAGCCATGCGGGAGCTCGGCCCCAACGTCACCGCCCTGTACCCTTACCCGGAGAGCGTGGAGCAGGCGGTGATCAGCGCCGACCTCGTGATCGGTGCGGTTCTGATTCCCGGCGCCCGGGCGCCCCGCGTGGTGAGCGGGCAGCAGGTTGGTATGATGCAGGCGGGCAGCGTCGTGGTGGATATCTCGGTGGACCAGGGCGGCTGCATCGAGACGACCCGACCGACGACCTACGAGGCCCCGACCTACGTGGTAGGGGGTGTGGTACATTTGGCCGTGACCAATATGCCCGGCGCGGTGCCGCGCTCAGCCTCCCAGGCCCTGTCGGCGGCGCTGACGCCTTTCGTCATGGAGTTGGCGGACGGTGGTGTGCGGCCAAGCGCGCGCTTGCAGCGGGGGATCAATGTCAAGGACGGCAAAATATGCCATCCCGCCTTGCGGTCGGCCATGGCTTCGAATTAAGATGCGCCATAATATTTAATGGCTTAAAAAACTTAGTTATTCATATTTCTCATCTTGGCTCAGGCGCGCAGAAAAAAGGCGGAAAATCAGGCCATTCATCCGCAGCTCACCAAGGGTCTGCGCGAAGGCACGCTGTTCGTGCTGTCCGCGCTGGCGGCCTACCTGTTGCTGTCCCTGTCGAGCTATCACATCCAGGACCCGGGCTGGTCACACCAGGGCCCGGCCAACGCCATCCACAACTACGGCGGGGTGGTGGGCGCCTGGTTCGCCGACGTGTTTCTGTATCTGTTCGGCTATCTCGCCTACCTGTTCCCGCTGATGGTGGGCTTCAGCGGCTGGCTGGTGTTCCGCGGGCGCACCGCGCCGGGCGGCAAGGTCGACTTTCACCTGTTGTCGGTGCGCTGGGCCGGTTTTCTGTTGACCGTCGCCTCCGGCTGCGGGCTGGCCACACTGCACTTCGGCACGGCGCCCGAAGCCCTTCCCCTGGACGCCGGCGGTGTGTTCGGCAACCTGGTCGGTGATCAGCTGGCGGCGCTGTTCAGCTTCACGGGTGCGACACTGTTCCTGCTGGCGTTGTTCCTGACCGGGGTCACCCTGTTTACCGGGCTCTCCTGGCTGAGTGTCATGGACTGGACCGGTCGAATGACGCTGCTTGGAGCCGGCTGGCTGGTCGAGCGCTTCGCTGAGCTTAAGGCGCAGCTCGACACCCGGCGCGCCCGACGTCAGCGGGAGGAGCAGGTTTCGGAGAAAAAGGAAAAGCACAAGACCCGCAAACGCAGGTCGGTGCGGATCGAGCCGGTGATCCAGAAGGTGGAGCCGAGCGAGCGGGTGGAGCGCGAGCGCCAGGTGAAAATGTTCGAAGCGCCCCCCAACACCGAGTTACCGCCTCTGGCGCTGCTCGATGAGGCGAGGGACCAGGGCGAGGGCTATTCCGAGTCGGCCCTGGACGCGATGTCCCGCCTGGTGGAAATGAAGCTTCTGGACTTCGGCATCGAGGTCGAAGTGGTGGCGGTGCAGCCCGGTCCGGTGATCACCCGCTTCGAGCTGCAGCCGGGTCCGGGCGTCAAGGTCAGTCAGATCAGCAACCTGGCCAAGGACCTGGCCCGTGCCCTGTCGGCGATCAGCGTGCGGGTGGTCGAGGTCATCCCCGGGAAGTCGGTCATCGGGCTGGAAATCCCCAACGAAAGCCGCGAGATCGTGGCGTTGAGCGAGATTCTCCGATCTTCGGACTACGACGCGGCCAGTTCGGCGCTGACGCTGGCGCTGGGGAAGGACATCGGCGGCCAGCCCGTGGTGGTCGATCTGGCACGCATGCCGCACCTGCTGGTCGCCGGCACGACGGGCTCGGGTAAGTCGGTTGCGGTCAACGCGATGGTGCTCAGCCTCTTGTACAAGTCGCTGCCGGGCGACGTGCGGCTCATCATGATCGACCCGAAGATGCTGGAGCTGTCGGTGTACGAGGGCATACCGCACCTGTTGACGCCGGTGGTCACTGACATGAAAGAAGCCGCCAATGCGCTGCGCTGGTGCGTGGGCGAGATGGAGCGGCGCTACCAGCTCATGGCCGCGATGGGTGTGCGCAACATCGCCGGCTACAACCGCAAGGTGCAGGAGGCCATCGACGCCGGTGAGCCCATAGCCGACCCGCTGTTCAAGCCCGACGAGCTTCTCGAAGAGGAGCCTGAGCCGCCGATCCTGGAACCCCTGCCGTTCATCGTGGTCATCATTGATGAGCTCGCCGATCTCATGATGGTGGTCGGCAAGAAGGTCGAGGAGCTGATCGCGCGCCTGGCACAAAAGGCACGGGCGGCGGGTATCCACCTGATTCTGGCGACCCAGCGGCCGTCCGTGGATGTGATCACCGGCCTGATCAAGGCCAACATTCCGACCCGCATCGCGTTTCAGGTCTCCTCCAAGGTGGACTCGAGAACCATCCTGGACCAGGGCGGCGCGGAGCAGCTGCTCGGTCACGGCGACATGCTCTATCTGGCACCCGGTACGGGGGTGCCGACACGCGTACACGGAGCCTACGTGGACGATGCGGAGGTGCACCGGGTGGTAGACCACCTCAAGGGGCGCGGCGAGCCCGACTACATCGAGGGCATCCTTCAGACCACCGCCGATTTTCTGCCGGGCAGCGCCGGGCAGGCCGGCGGCGAGGAGGATCCCGAAGGCGACCCCCTCTACGACGAGGCGGTGCGCATCGTGACCGAGACACGCCGCGCGTCCATCTCCGGTGTTCAACGACGGCTGAAGATCGGCTACAACCGCGCGGCACGAATGATCGAGCAGATGGAGGCGGCCGGTATCGTCGGCCCCCAGCAGTCCAACGGCAACCGGGAAGTGCTGGCGCCGCCGCCGCCCGAGCTCTGACGTCGCCATCGCGAGGCAGCTTCCCATGACCAGACTCGGCTTCGCAGCCACCGCATTGCTGCTGCTGTGCGCGTCGGCTCAGCCGCTGCACGCCGACGATCTCGTCGCCGAGTATTTCGCCGGGCTGAACACCTTCGAGGCGGAATTCGACCAGACTGTGCTGGACAGCAACGACGAGCTGGTCCAGGCGTCGGAGGGCAGGGTGTGGATACGCCGGCCCGGCCGGTTCCGCTGGGACTATCGAACACCCTACCGCCAGCTCATCGTGGCCGACGGAGAGCGCCTCTGGACCTACGACGAAGATCTGGAGCAGGCGACGGTCGAGCCCGTCGATGAGGCGCTGAGCAGCACCCCGGCGATGCTTTTGAGCGGGTTTCGTCCGCTGGAGGAGGTCGTGCGCTGGGCCGACGCGGGACGCCGTGAGGGTCTCCGCTGGTACCGCCTGGACCCGAAAGAGAACGACGCCGCCGTCGAGGAAGTGAACATTGGTTTCCAGGACCGTCGGCTCGCCGTCATCGAAGTGCGCGACGGCTTTGGCAATCACACCCGGATCCAATTTTCCGACATCGAGCGCGACCAGCCCATCGATGATGACCGCTTCCGGCTCCAGCTGCCGCCGGGGACGGACGTCATCGGCGACGCGCCCTGATGGTGGCTCCGGGGCCCGAATTCCGGCCGCTCGCCGACCGCATGCGGCCGCGCACCCTGGACGAGCTCATCGGCCAGTCCCATTTGCTCGGCCCCGGCAAGCCGCTGCGCCAGGCGGTGGAAAAGGGCCAGTTGCACTCGATGGTGTTCTGGGGGCCACCCGGAACCGGCAAGACCACGCTGGCCCATCTGCTGGCGCAGACATCCGGTGCAGAGTTCGTGCCGTTGTCGGCGGTGCTGGCGGGGGTAAAAGACGTTCGGCAAGCGGTCGAACTGGCGCAACGACGCCAGGACGTCGAAAAACGTGGCACGCTGTTGTTCGTCGACGAGGTGCACCGCTTTAACAAGGCGCAACAGGATGCGTTCTTGCCTTTCGTGGAGAAGGGCACCGTGGTGTTCGTCGGTGCCACCACGGAAAACCCGTCTTTCGAGCTCAATAACGCGCTGCTGTCGCGAGCGCGCACCTACGTCCTCAAGCGCCTCGATGAACAGGAGCTCGTTGCCGTGCTCGAGCAGGCGCTCGAGGACGGAGAGCGCGGGTTGGCGGGGCTCGGGGTCGGCATCGATCGAGCGAAGCTGCAGCGCATCGCGGTGGCCGCCGACGGCGATGCGCGTCGTGCCCTGACGTTGTTGGAGATCGCCTTCGATCTCGTGGCGCACGGCGGGCAGGTGGACGAGGCCACCCTCGCCGAAGTCATCAGTGGCGGTGTGAGGCGTTTCGACAAGGGCGGTGAAGCGTTCTATGACCAGATTTCCGCACTCCACAAGTCCGTGCGCGGTTCTTCACCTGATGCCGCCCTGTACTGGCTGGCGCGCATGCTCGACGGTGGCTGCGACGCCCTTTACGTCGCGCGCCGCGTGGTGCGGATGGCCTCCGAGGACATCGGCAACGCCGACCCCCGCGCCCTGACACTGGCGCTGAACGCCTGGGACGTGCAGGAGCGGCTGGGCAGCCCGGAAGGCGAGCTGGCCATCGCCCAGGCCGTCGTGTATCTGTCCTGCGCCCCCAAGAGCAACGCGGTGTACACGGCGTTCGGCGCGGCGCGCAGGGACGCAGAGACACGGGGGTCGCTGGAGGTCCCGATCCATCTGCGCAATGCGCCCACCCGGTTGATGAAGGAGCTGGGATACGGCAGGCGCTACCGTTATGCGCACGACGAGCCGGAGGCCTACGCGGCCGGGGAAACGTACCTTCCCGAAGAGCTCAAGGATGCGCGCTACTATTTTCCCGTGGATCGCGGGCTGGAAATTCGCATCCGGGAGAAACTGGCGCACCTGCGCGAGCTGGATCGGCGCGCCGGTGAGCCCGACGAGTGAATGCGCGTGCAGGAGGCTTCCGGTACCATTGTCACCCATGAGCGAGCTGCTGGCGATTGCAGGCGGGGGCGCCGTCGGCGCCTTGCTCCGCTACTGGGTATCCGCCGCGACCTATGGACTGACGGGAACCGGCTTTCCCTACGGCACTCTGGCGGTCAATGTCCTGGGCAGCCTGATCATGGGGTTCATGTACGCCTGGCTGCTGGAGCGGACCCTGGGGGACACGGCGGTGCGCGCATTTCTGCTGATCGGTTTGCTGGGCGCCTTCACGACGTTCTCCACCTTTTCGATCGAGACCCTGAACCTGATAGAAAACGCCGAGCTGATGAAAGCGGTCACCAATACGCTGTTGAGCGTGATTCTGTGTGTTGGTGCCGCCGCGTTGGGCGTCGGCATGGCGAGGCAGCTATGAAGTGGGAAACCGTCACCTTTATCCGTGTCTACCTCACCGAGGCCAACACCACGCTCAAGCCCCTGTTGCAGCGGCTCCACGACGAGGAGCAGGTCCGCGGGGTGAGTGTCTTTCGTGCGGTGTCGGGCTTTGGCGGCAGCGGCATCATCCACACCAGCTCATTGCTGGATCTGTCACTGGACCTGCCGGTGACGGTGGAATTCTTCGACCGTCCGGAAAAGGTGGCGAGCATACTGGAGCACCTGTCCGACTTGGTCGAAAGCGGGCATATCGTACGCTGGCAGGCCGAAATGAATTACCAATAGGCGATGGACAGGACCTATGCTGGACCCGAGAGTACTCAGAAACCAACTGCCGGAGGTGGCGGCGCAGCTGCGCCGGCGCCGCTTCGAGCTGGACATTGCCGGCATCGAAGGGCTGGAGGCCAGGCGCAAGGAGATTCAGGTCCAGACCGAGGAATTGCAGGCGGAGCGCAATCGCCGCTCCCGATCGATCGGGCAGGCCAAGGCGGCGGGTGAGGATATCCAGCCGCTGCTGGATCAGGTTGCGGGGCTGGGTGAGCAGCTCGATAGTGCCAAGCAGGCGCTCGATGAGGTTCAGCAGCGCCTGGACGAGGTCTTGATGGGCATACCCAACCTGCCCCACAGCAGCGTACCCGCCGGCAACGACGAGACCCAGAACCTGGAGATTCGACGCCGGGGAGAGCCGACGACGTTCGACTTCGAGCCCCGCGACCACGTGGACCTCGGCGAGGCGCTCGGCGGTATGGAATTCGACTCCGCCGTAAAGATCTCGGGCTCGCGTTTTTCAGTCCTGCGCGGCCCGCTCGCCCGCCTGCACCGGGTGCTGATCCAGTTCATGCTGGACACCCACACCCTGGAGCACGGCTATCAGGAATGCTATGTCCCTTATCTGGTCAACGCCGACAGCCTGCGCGGGACGGGCCAGCTGCCGAAATTCGAGGAGGACCTCTTTGCCACCCGGGGAGACGACGGCTACTACCTCATTCCCACCGCCGAGGTGCCGGTGACCAACCTGGTGCGCGGCGAGATCGTCGAAGCCGACCGCATGCCGTTGCGCATGACCGCGCATACGCCGTGCTTCCGCTCCGAGGCCGGCTCTTATGGCAAGGATACCCGGGGACTGATCCGCCAGCATCAGTTCGAGAAGGTGGAGCTGGTGCAGGTGGTGCGGCCTCAGGATTCCTATGCGGCGCTGGAGGAGCTGACGGGCCACGCAGAGGTCATACTGCAGCGGCTCGGTCTGCCGTACCGGGTGGTGTCGCTGTGCACTGGCGATCTGGGCTTCTCGGCGGCCAAGACCTATGATCTGGAAGTCTGGCTGCCCGGCCAGCAGACCTACCGCGAAATCTCGTCCTGCAGCAATTTCGAGGATTTCCAGGCGCGCCGGATGCAGGCGCGCTATCGTAACCCGGAAAGCGGAAAGCCGGAGCTGGTTCACACTCTGAACGGCTCGGGTCTGGCGGTGGGCCGCACCCTGGTCGCGGTGCTCGAGAACTACCAGCGCGCCGACGGCAGCATCAGCGTGCCGAGCGCGCTGCAGCCTTATCTCGACGGCCTGGAGGTGATCGCCTCGGTTTCCTGACCTTTCGCCGCCGGCGGCATCCGCGGGCTCGTCGACACGGATGCTGCCCGGCCGCCGGGATCACGGGCTGATCTCGATCAGGGTCTCGTCGGGGTTGACGCTGTCGCCCTTCTTGACGTGGATGGCCCTGACGGTCCCGGCGATGGGTGCCTGAATTTCCGTCTCCATCTTCATGGCTTCGGTGACCAGCACCGGGTCACCCGCCTTGACCTGCTCGTCGACCTCCACCAGAACATCGATGACGGTGCCCGGCATCGAGGTGCTTACGTCACCCGGTTTGGTCGGCCGCGGCCGCTTGCTTCCCTGGACCGGCTGGGGGCTACCGTCTTCGGGTTGTTTCTCCAGCACTGACAGCGTTTCTATCAGGATCTCTTCGGGAACCCCGTCGACCGTCAGGTAAAAAGGCCGGTTCTGCTGGGTTCGGTGGCCGGTGCCGGTGATCTGGATGTGATAGGTCTCCCCGTGCAGGGTCACGTTGAATTCCGTCGGCTTCGGCTCAGCCGCGCCGGGAGCATTTGCCGGCTCCAGCGGCTCGGGCACCAGGGTCCCCTGTTGGCGGTTTGCCAGGAAGGTGCGGCCGAGCTCCGGGAACATGGCGTAGGTCAGGACGTCCTCCTCGCCCCTGGCCAGCTCTCCGATCTCCTCGCGCAGGTCTTCCATCTCGTCCTTGAGCAGATCGGCCGGTCGAACCTCGATGACGTCTTCATTGCCGATGGCTTGCTGCCTGACGATACTGTTGACCGCGCCCGGCGCGCGCCCGTAACGCCCCTGGAGATAAAGCTTGACCTCGTTGCTGATCGTCTTGTAGCGCTCGCCCGTCAGCACATTGAGAACGGCCTGCGTGCCCACGATCTGAGAGGTGGGAGTCACCAGCGGCGGATAGCCCAGATCTTCCCGAACGTGGGGGATTTCCTCGAGCACATCCTGGACGCGATTCAAGGCGGCCTGCTCGCGCAGCTGGGTGTACAGGTTGGAGATCATGCCACCGGGAATCTGGTAGACCTGGACCCGCGTGTCCAGGCCCGTCATATCGCTTTCGAACTGGTGATACTTCTTGCGGATCTCCCGGAAATAGAATCCGATCTCCTGCAGAGCCTTCAGGTCGAGCCCGGTATCGTAGTCGGTGCCTCGCAGCGCCGCCACCATGCTCTCGGTCGGGGGATGGGAGGCCCCACCGGCGAAGGCCGAAATCGCCGTATCGATGTGCCGGCAGCCGCTTTCGATCGCCTTGAGCTGACACATTTCGGAGGTACCGGCCGTGGCGTGGGAGTGCACATGGATCGGCAGTGCGACGGCTTTCACCAGCTGAGAGACCAGCTCCGCGCTGACCATGGGTGTGAGCAGCCCCGCCATGTCCTTGATGACCACGCTGTCGCAGCCCATGGCCTCCAGTTGTTTGGCCATCGCCACGAACTGGGAAATGCTGTGCACCGGGCTGGTCGTGTAAGAGATCGCACCCTGGGCGTGTTTCTTTGCGGCCTTGACGGCGGCGACCGCGGTTTCGAGATTGCGCATGTCGTTCAGGGCATCGAAGATACGGAACACGTCGATGCCGGCTTGCGCCGCCTTGAACACAAACGCCTTGACCACATCATCCGAATAGTGGCGGTAGCCGAGCAGGTTCTGGCCCCTGAGCAGCATTTGCAGCCGCGTGTTCGGCAGTGCCTCGCGCAGCTTCCGCAGCCGCTCCCACGGATCCTCCTTGAGGTAGCGCAGACAGGCGTCGAAGGTCGCTCCGCCCCAGACTTCCAGCGACCAGTAACCGATGCTGTCCAGCTTCTGGCATATCGGCAGCATGTCCTCGGTACGCATGCGCGTAGCGATCAGCGACTGATGAGCGTCGCGCAGAATGACATCAGTGATCTGTACCTTCGACATGCTGTCTATCCTGTAGGGCCCCAGGGCACCGGTCAATAGCCTGCGTGGGCGGCAATCGATGCGGCAATGACGCCGGCCAGCTCCCGCGTCGGGCGGCTGGTTCTGTAGTTGACCAGCTCCGGATAAGCCTCGACAAAACCGGTGTCGAAACGACCGGCGCGGAAATCTTCCACTTTGAGGACCTCCAGATAATAGGGGATGGTCGTCCTCACGCCGTACACGCCGGTGT
This sequence comes from Gammaproteobacteria bacterium, assembly GCA_050118435.1. Taxonomy (GTDB): domain Bacteria; phylum Pseudomonadota; class Gammaproteobacteria; order DSM-19610; family DSM-19610; genus Thiogranum. Next base: position 35,058 of record JASFKW010000007.1, read on the forward strand.
CGAGCAGCGCCCGTCGGGCGCGCCGGATCAGCTCATCCCAGTCCAGCGCCCACACCGTGATTTTGGCACACATGGAATCGTAGTAGGGCGGAATGGTGTAGCCGGTGTAGATTGCCGCATCGGTGCGCACCCCCGGCCCACCGGGGGAGAAATAGCGGGTGATTCTGCCAAAGCTGGGCAGAAAATCGTTCTTGGGGTCCTCGGCGTTGATGCGGAACTGCATGGCGAAGCCACGCCGGGCGATGTCCTGCTGCCCGAAAGGCAGTGGCTGACCCTCGGCGATCCGGATCTGCTGTCGCACGATATCGATGCCCGTTATGGATTCCGTCACGGTGTGCTCGACCTGCAGACGGGTATTCATTTCCATGAAATAGAAGTGACTGTCCTGGTCCATCAGGAACTCAACCGTTCCCGCATTCTGGTAGCCGACCGCGCGCGCGGCCCTTATCGCATAGTCGCCGATCTCTGCACGCTGGATTTCGCTCAGCTGGGGCGAGGGCGCGATTTCGATCAGTTTCTGGTGCCGGCGCTGGATCGAGCAGTCGCGCTCGAAAAGGTGCACCACGTTGCCGTGCTCATCGGCGAGTATCTGCACCTCGATGTGCCGCGGTCGGACGACGCACTTTTCCAGGAACATCTCTGCGCTGCCGAATGCCTTGCTGGCCTCCGATAACACGCGGTCGTAGTTCTGGCGCAGCTCGGTTTCGCTGTTGCACCGCCGGATGCCGCGGCCGCCGCCGCCCGAGGTTGCCTTGAGCATCACGGGATAGCCGATGTTGCGTGCCAGCGCGACGGCTTCGGCAACGCTGCCGAGGTTGGTGTCACTGCCGGGCACCACCGGTATACCGGCTGCCTGCATGCTCCTGCGAGCCTCGATCTTGTTGCCCATGCTGCGAATGACCGAGGCATCGGGACCAATGAATTTGATATGGCGGCGCTCGCAGATTCGTGCCAGCTCGGGATTTTCCGAAAGGAAGCCGTAACCCGGATGCAGCGCGTCGCAGCCGGTGGCCGCCGCGAGATTGACAATTCGGTGGGCGTTCAGATATCCAGCGACGGGATCCGGACCGATGTTGTAAGCCTCCGTTGCCTTCTTGACGTGCAGCGCATGCCGGTCTGCGTCTGCATAGATGGCTACGGATTCGATGTCGGCTTCCTGGCAGGCGCGGACGATCCTGACGGCGATTTCTCCGCGGTTCGCGATGAGGATTTTTCTTATCAAGGATCACCTGCCATGATGTTGCACCCGAGCACAGTTCCCCCACCTGAGCATGGGGCGCGGCAGCTCTTTTGACAATCACAGAAACATCTTGTTTTTCTACGCAAAATGCCTTGGGCTGTCAACTGTCGACAGGGCGCGGCGCGGTCGCTGAACATTCCCATTTTTCAGCGTGTTAGCTTTGACAGCAGCGTATGGCGGGGAGTATTATTTGGCGCTTATGCTGGATTGCCTCCCAGAGCGTGTCGACCCCCTGGGGCTTGCCGACGTCGGGCGTTCCTTTCGCGGAACGGCCGCGATCGAGCGACTCGACCGGCTGGCACCGTTGCTGGCCTCTCGTCAGGGTGAGCTGGCAGTGCATCTGGAGTTCGGTCTGGATGAGAGGCGCATCCGGGCCCTGCGGGGGAGCATTCAGGGCACCGTGACGCTGGTGTGTCAGCGGTGCCTGAAGGGATTGAGCTTCCCGATCAACCTCAGGTTCTGCCTGGGTATTGTATCGAGTGAGGGAGAAATAGACCGGCTTCCCGAGGGCTACGAGCCGCTGCTCGTTTCAGGTGAGCCGATTCGCACCCTCGATGTCATCGAGGACGAGGTTCTGCTGGCGATACCGGCTATTCCGCTGCACGAGCAGAGCGGCAGCTGTAAAATCGGCTACCAGAGCTCAACGTTGCCGGAACGGGAAAGCCCGTTTGCGGTGTTGAAGAAGTTGAAATCCTAGAAGACCAGAGTTGCAGGAGATATCGTCATGGCGGTGCAACAAAACCGTAAGACTCCGTCCAAGCGTGGCATGCGTCGTTCACACGACAGTTTGAAGGCGCCGACCCTTTCAGTCGACCAGACCACGGGAGAAACCCACCTTCGTCATCATGTCAGCCCCGATGGCTATTACCGCGGGCGCAAGGTCATTGACAGGAACCTCGATTGATCTGCATTGCGGTTTTCCCGCCCTTGTAGAGTATCCAACGCCACGCTGCTTCACCCCGACCGGTAAGCAGCGTGTATTTTTACAGCATGACTGAATCGATCACTATCGCGCTGGACGTCATGGGGGGCGACCACGGACCCGATGTCGTACTGCCGGCTGCGCTGCGCGCCCTCGCCAGGCATGATGATCTGACGCTGCTGCTTGTCGGAGACCAGCAGGCCATCGCCGCAGGCCTGGAACGTCTCGGCGCGGCGGACAATTCCCGTATTTCGATCCAGCACGCCTCGCAGCGGGTCGAGATGAACGAGCTGGCGTCCCACGCTCTGCGGTTCAAGAAGGACTCGTCCATGCGGGTGGCGCTCAACATGGTCAAGGAAGGTCGCGCCCAGGCCTGCGTCAGTGCCGGCAATACCGGCGCCCTGATGGCGACCGCGCGTTATGTGCTGAAGACCATACCCGGTATCGATCGACCGGCGATCTGCACCTCCCTTCCCACCATGACAGGACACACCTGGATGCTGGATCTCGGCGCCAATGTGGACAGCTCGCCGGAGCACCTGTTCCAGTTCGCCCTGATGGGCTCGGTGCTGGCGAAGGCGGTGGACGACAACGCCAGCCCAAAGGTCGGATTGCTCAATATTGGTGAAGAGGAAATCAAGGGGAACGACACCGTCAAAGAGGCGGCCGTGCTGCTCGCCGCCGGCCCGATGAATTACATCGGCTACATCGAGGGCAACGATGTCTATGGAGGCCATGTCGACGTCGTTGTCTGCGACGGGTTTGTCGGAAACATTGCGCTCAAGACCAGCGAAGGCGTGGCGCGCATGATCTCGCAATTCATCAGACAAGGCTTCAACAAGAACCTCTTTACGCGTATCGCCGGGCTGTTGGCGTTGCCGGTGCTGAACTCTTTCCGCAAACAAATCGATCCCCGTCGCTATAACGGCGCCAGCCTGCTGGGTCTGCGCGGGACCGTGATCAAGAGCCACGGCAGCGCCGATGAGCTGGCTTTTGCCAACGCCGTACAGGTGGCCGCAACCGTGGTCAGACAGCAGGTGCCGGAGCGCATCGGCTCGCAGGTTCAAAGCATTCTGGCTGCGAGGCAGGCGGTGTGATTTACGCGCGCATCACCGGAACGGGCGGTTACCTTCCGGACAAGGTGCTCACCAATCGCGATCTCGAGAAGATGGTTGACACGACCGACCAGTGGATCCGCGAGCGTACGGGAATCGGCAAACGTCATATCGCCCACGACGGTCAGAATACCGTTGACCTCGCCGAATACGCCGCCCGCCGGGCCCTGGACGCGGCGGGCCGCGATGCACAGGATGTCGACCTGATCATCGTTGCCACAACCACGCCGGACCGCATTTTCCCCAGCACCGCCTGCCTGCTCCAGAAGCGCCTGGATCGCCATGGGTGCGCGGCGTTCGACATCCAGGCGGTATGCACCGGTTTCGTCTATGCGCTCAGCGTCGCCGACAAGTTCGTACGTACGGGAAGCGCGAAGTGTGCGCTGGTCGTCGGCGCCGAGACCCTGTCGCGGGTACTGGACTGGAACGACCGCAGCACCTGCGTGCTGTTCGGCGACGGCGCGGGCGCCGTGGTGCTGGAGGCCGGTGAAGAGCCGGGCATCCTATCCACACATCTGCACGCCGACGGGGCCTACGAGCATCTGTTGATGGTGCCGGGGGGCGTCAGTCAGGGATACGAAAGTCTCAGCGGCGGCAATGGCTACGTGACCATGAAGGGCAATGAAGTGTTCAAGGTGGCTGTGAACACCCTCGGTCGCATCGTTGACGAGACGCTGGAGGCGAATAACCTGGATAAGTCCGACATCGACTGGCTGATCCCACATCAGGCGAATATCAGGATCATTCAGGCGACCGCAAAGAAGCTGAAGATGTCGATGGATCACGTGGTGGTAACTGTGGACGAGCACGGCAATACCTCGGGAGCTTCCGTCCCGCTGGCACTGGACGTCGCAATACGCGACGGCCGTATCCAGCGCGGCGAAACGCTGCTGATGGAAGCCTTCGGCGGCGGCTTTACCTGGGGTTCCATCTTGCTTAAATACTGAGGATACCTTGATTCATCGAAACCTCTTCGACATTGCCGACACATCGTCCTTCGGCGGCGAGGCCGCACGCCGCGGCGCGGGACATGCGGACTCGGAACCATGAGCAGTTCCACTACGCTCTCGAACACCGCCATGGTCTTCCCCGGCCAGGGCTCGCAGTCTGTGGGTATGCTCGGCGAGCTTGCGGCTGCCTTTCCCGAGGTGCAGGAGACCTTTTCGGAAGCATCGTCCGTGCTCGGCTATGACCTGTGGGAGCGGGTTCAGAGCGGCCCTGCAGAGCTTCTCAACCAGACGGCCTGCACCCAGCCGGCGATGCTCTGTGCAGGCGTGGCCACCTGGCGTTGCTGGCAGAGCAAGAGCGCTGAGGCGCCGGCAACGATGGCCGGCCACAGCCTGGGTGAGTACACGGCCCTGGTCTGTGCCGGTGCGCTGCAGCTCCGCGATGCGGTTGCGCTGGTCGCGAAGCGCGGTGAGTACATGCAGGGTGCTGTACCAGAGGGAGCGGGCGCCATGGCTGCAGTGCTCGGACTCGAGGATGACGCTGTGGTGGCGCTGTGTGAGCGTGCAGCCGGGGGCGAGGTGGTCAGCGCCGTGAACTTCAATGCGCCCGGCCAGATCGTGATCGCCGGAACCAGCACGGCGGTAGAACGTGCCATGGAACGGGCCAAGAAGGCCGGGGCAAAGCGGGTGGTGCGCCTGCCGGTTTCAGTGCCCTCGCATTGCAGCCTGATGCGTCCGGCTGCCGACGCCTTCTCGGCGGACGTCGCCGCCACTCCGCTGCGCTCACCGGACATCACCGTTGTCCACAATGTGGACGTCGGCTCCCACAGCGACCCCGCCGCCATACGCGAGCTGCTCGTACGCCAGCTCTACAGCCCGGTGCGTTGGGTGGAAACCATTCGCGCCTTGCACGCCCGCGGCATCACGACCGTGCTCGAAATGGGCCCCGGCAAGGTGCTGGCCGGCCTGAACAAGCGTATCGAAAAATCGATGACCGCGCTGCCGGTACAGCGTCCTGAAGACCTCGAGCAGGCGCTGGCAGGCAGCCGTCCCGAATCCGCTCAATAGAGAGGAGAATGCAAATGCCATTGTCGCAGGAGGTTGCGCTGGTTACGGGCGCAAGCCGGGGCATAGGACGAGCGATAGCCCTGGCGCTGGGGGCTCAGGGCGCCTCGGTTGCAGGGACTGCAACCACGGACGAGGGGGCCGCAGTGATTCAGGCTACCCTCGCAGAGCAGGGCCTGAAGGGCCTCGGGCTCAGGCTGGATGTCACCGAGCCGGAGTCCATCGACGCGGCCGTGCAGCGCATACAGGAATCGTTTGGCGCACCCACGGTACTGGTGAACAATGCGGGCATCACCCGCGACAACCTGCTGTTGCGCATGAAGGACGACGAATGGAGCTCGGTGCTCGATACGAATCTGGGCTCCGTATACCGGCTGAGCAAAGCCTGTGTCCGCGGCATGATGAAAGCGAAACGGGGTCGCATCATCAATATCGGCTCGGTGGTGGCCTCCACGGGTAATCCGGGTCAGTCGAACTACTGCGCAGCCAAGGCCGGCATGATCGGCTTCACCCGATCACTGGCGCGCGAGCTGGGTGCACGGGGCATCACGGTCAACGCCGTGGCGCCGGGTTTCATCGACACGGACATGACGCGCGCCCTGCCAGCCGATCAGCGTGAGGCGCTGATCAAGCAGATACCGGCGGGCAGGCTGGGTGCGCCGGAAGACGTAGCTGCGACGGTCGTATTCCTGGCTTCGCCGCAGGCCTCGTACATTACCGGCGAGACTCTGCACGTCAACGGCGGCATGCACATGGCCTGACCGGGTCCGCGCGACAATCCCTGTGTATTCTACTGCTTACGGCGTACAACAAAGCACCGAACGGCGCTGTCGCAAATGGCCGACGCTGACGGAGCCAGCCGCTCTGGTTAAGTCTTTGTTTACTGGATTGACACTACGCTTTTCACTAAAATACGCGCGCAGCTTGGACCGATCAAATACACTAGCGAGGGCATTTCAGCGATGAGTAATGTTGAAGAACGCGTCAAGAAGATTGTCGTGGAACAATTGGACGTCAGCGAGGATTCTGTCACCAACGAAGCTTCCTTCGTTGATGATCTGGGCGCGGATTCACTGGACACGGTAGAACTGGTGATGGCGCTGGAAGAAGAGTTCGAGTGCGAAATTCCGGACGAAGAGGCGGAAAAGATCACCACCGTCCAGCAAGCGATTGATTACGTCCAAGCACACCTCGGTTAAAAACCACCTTCATCAGAACCGGGGCGCCGGGTTTCACTGACGGGCCCGGCACCTTGGTTCATCTGCCCGTTCAGCGTCATTCTAGGGATCGGAGTAGTTTTCTGTGTTGAACCGTCGAGTTGTGGTCACTGGTCTCGGCATTATCAGCCCGGTGGGCCTGTCCATTTCGGAGGCCTGGGATAGCGTCCTGGCGGGTCGCAGCGGCGTGCGACCGATCACCGTGTTCGATGTCTCCGCGTTTCCAGTGCGTTTCGGTGGCACCATAGAAGGGTTCGAAGTCACCGATTACATACCTCGGAAAGATGCCCGCAAAATGGACACCTTTATCCATTACGGCGTTGCGGCCGGTATCCAGGCTGTCCGGGACGCCGGCCTGGAAATAACCGAAGAGAATGCCGAGCGTATCGGTGTGTCAATCGGGTCGGGCATCGGCGGGCTACCGGGCATCGAGAAGAATTATGAAGCCTACCTCAAGGGTGGCCCGAGAAAGATCTCACCGTTTTTCGTGCCCGGCAACATCATCAACATGATTTCGGGCAACCTCTCCATCATCTACGGGCTGAAGGGGCCGAACATTGCCATGGTCACGGCCTGCACCACCGGCACCCACAGTATCGGCGAAGCGGCGCGCATCATCGCGTACGGAGATGCCGACGTGATGGTGGCCGGAGGTGCAGAAATGGCCACAACACCGACGGGTCTCGGAGGATTCGCCGCGGTGAAGGCCCTGTCCACGCGCAACGACGATCCGGCCACCGCCAGCCGTCCCTGGGAGCGGGACCGGGATGGGTTTGTCCTCGGCGACGGGGCGGGCGTGATGGTTCTCGAGGAGTACGAGCACGCCCGAACGCGCGGCGCCCGGATTTACGCCGAGCTGGTCGGCTATGGGATGAGCGGCGACGCCTATCACATGACCCAACCCTCGGAAAACGGCGAGGGCGCAGCCCGGTGCATGCACAATGCGCTGCGGGATGCGGCGCTGAATCCCGATCAGATTGACTACGTGAACGCCCACGGAACCTCGACGCCCGCCGGCGACATCGCCGAGGTCAAGGCGATCAAGACCGCCCTGGGCCAGCACGCGCACCGGGTCGCGGTCAGCTCCACCAAGTCTATGACCGGGCATCTGCTCGGTGCCGCGGGAGGCGTCGAAGCGATTTTCTCGGTGCTGGCCATCCGCGACCAGGTGGCTCCGCCGACCATCAACCAGTTCAACGCCGATCCCGCCTGCGATCTGGATTTTGTGCCGAACCAGGCGCGCAGCATCAAGATCGATACCGTCATGTCCAATTCCTTCGGATTTGGCGGCACCAACGGTACCGTGATATTCAGGAAGCTGATGTAGCGCTGGCGCTGCACCGGGACTGGCGATGCAGGCAGCGGCGCCACTAGCTGACCACGGAGGGTGAATGCCACTATCCCGGCAGCGCGGTCGGGTCCGACGTTCGCCGGGTGGATTGTCCACAGTTACCGCGGAGCCACAGGGCCGTGTTACAGGTATCTGAAGCCTTGCCGCTGTGAATTCGAGCACCATCAGGATCAATGGGGAAACCCGCGCGGAGCTGGCGGTGAGCGACCGGGCGATACATTTCGGCGACGGGCTGTTCGAAACCATACGCGTGACGCAGGGCGAGGGCGAATTTCTCGGCCGGCATCTGGCGCGCAGGTGCTGGCGCGCGCCGAGTGGTATTCATCATGAGTAAACGCAACAAACGCCCGCGCGGCGCCGGCGACATCGGTTTCAGGATGCTCGGTCTCGCAGTGATCGCCCTCAGCTTTCTGGCCGCCTGGCTGTTGATGGAGTTCCAGTCCTTTCGGCAAAATCCACTCAACATACCCGAGACCGGCGTGAACCTGGTGGTCAAGCCCGGTACCAGCCTCAGGTCCCTCGCGAGTCGCCTGGCGGAGCGGCAGGTTCTCGACCAACCGCTGTATCTCGTGCTCCTGGGGAGGCATCTCGATCTCGATTCGCGCATCAAAGCGGGCGAGTATCAGCTGCCGGCCGGGATCAATCCCGAGCAGCTGCTCGAGCGGCTAGCCGATGGCAGGGTGGTGCAGCACGGCATCACCCTGATCGAGGGCGAAAACTTCCAACAGATGATGGCGCGCGTGCGTCAGGATCCGGTGCTCGAGCACACAGTGCAGTCGCACGAGGCCGAGGAGATCATGGCCGCAATCGGCTATCCCGGCGTCCATCCCGAGGGGCGTTTTCTCCCGGAGACCTATCACTTCCCCCGTGGCACCACCGATGTGGACCTGCTGCAGCGCGCCTACCGGGAAATGGAGGGTTTTCTCGCGCAGGCATGGCCGGAACGGGACGTGGATCTGCCTCTCGACACCGCCTACGAAGCGCTGATCCTGGCTTCGATCGTGGAAAAGGAGACCGCCGTGCCCGAGGAGCGGGCCCGCATCGCCGGCGTTTTTGTGCGTCGGCTGCAGACCGGGATGAAGCTTCAGACCGATCCCACGGTAATCTACGGCATGGGGGAGCGTTACGATGGAGATATCCGCTTCCGAGACCTGCGCCGGGATACGCCGTACAATACCTACACGAGAGCCGGGCTGCCGCCGACCCCGATCGCCATGCCGGGGAAAGACGCCGTACTGGCGGCGCTGCATCCGGCCGACGGCAACGCTCTCTATTTCGTCGCGCGCGGGGACGGCAGTCATCACTTCTCCAGGACGCTGGCCGAGCACAACAAGGCGGTCGACCGCTACCAGAGAAAACGCTGAGCGATGAAACACGGCCACGGCAGGGTAGGGGGGCGCTTCATCACCATCGAGGGAGGCGAGGGCGCCGGCAAGTCTACAAATATCGAGTATCTGCGCGGCCGACTCGAAACGGCCGGCATTCCCCTGCTGCTCACCCGTGAGCCCGGTGGAACGGCTCTCGGAGAGAAAATACGGCAGCTTCTGCTCCAGCCGGACAAAGGCTCCATGGATGCCGATACCGAGCTTTTGTTGATGTTTGCGGCACGCGCAGAACACCTGGCCAAGGTGATCCTGCCGGCGCTGGAGGGAGGCACTTGGGTGATCTGTGACCGGTTCACCGACGCTACCTACGCCTACCAAGGCGGCGGGCGCGGCCTGGCTCCGGACCGTATCGCTGTCCTGGAGCAATGGGTGCAGCAGGGTTTCCAGGCGCATATGACCATCCTTTTCGACCTGCCGGTCGACGTGGGCCTGGCGCGCGCCGGCCGGCGCGGCGAGCTCGACCGCTTTGAACAGGAGCACACGGCTTTTTTTGAGGCGGTGCGAAACTGTTATCTGCAGCGGGCCCGCCAGTACTCGGACAGGTTTCGTATTATCGACGCCGGTCTGCCGCTGGAGGCCGTGCAACGCCAGCTCGATCGGCTGATCGACGAACTGATTGCGGAGGGGCAGGTTGCGGGGGATTGAGGAGGCAGGGGATGCCCGCATGGAGTGGCTCGACGCCGTCTGGGAGCGTCTGAACCGCACGCGCCTACAAGGGCGCCTGCCGCACGCTCTGCTGGTGCTGGGCGCGGAGGGAACCGGGAAACAGGTGCTCGCCATGCGGCTGGCTTCGGCCTTGCTCTGCGAGAATCCGCGGAACGACGGACAGGTGTGCGGCCAGTGTCCGGCTTGTGGCTGGCTCAGGGCCGGCACCCACCCCGACCTGATGCCGCTCGCCCCGGTGGAGTCCGGGAAGGCGATCAGGGTCGATCAGATCCGTGCTTTGTGCAGCGAGCTTGGCATGACCAGTCACGCCGGTCGTTACAAAGTGGCCATTATCCAGCCGGCAGACGCCATGAACGCGAATGCCGCTAACAGCCTGCTGAAGACGCTTGAAGAGCCAACCGCCAACACGTTGCTCCTTCTGTTGACCGCCTCGCCGGGTAAGCTTCCCGCGACCATCCGCAGTCGCTGCCAGCAGATCCGGCTCGCTGCGCCGCCGGTCGGGGCTGCGCGGCGTTGGCTCGAAGCGCAGGGGCTGAGCGCAGAGACTGCAAGGCGGTGCATACAGATGGCCGGCGGCGCGCCGTTAAAGGCACTGGAGCTGGCGCAATCGGACCTGGCCGAGCTGCGCGCGCAGCGTCTGGCTGAGCTCAGCCAGGTGCTCACCGGTCAGCTGGACGCGATTGAGCTGGCGGGCACATGGATGGATGAGCATGAGCCCGAAGCGCTGCGCTGGTGGCTCGAATGGCTGCGGCAGCTTGTCGCCTGGCGGCACGCCGGGAGGACGCCCGTCGACGGCAAGGCAGTGCACAAATTGCAAAAAATTTTGGAAGCGGTAGACTCCCGCCAGATGTACCAGATCGCGGACGGCATCACCCAGGCCCTGAACAGCGTCGGCTCCGGTCTCAACCGGCAGCTGATTCTTGAGGACTTGCTGATTCGCTGGGCGAAGATGCCCGGCTCCAATTACCAACGCGGCGGGACAGGCAACGGGTAACGGTGTTATGTCGATGAAATCGGGTGGCGCAGCCCGACAGGGCATTCTGTCACTGACCATCAAGGACAAGAGCGCGCTATACGCCGCCTACATGCCGTTCGTCAAGAACGGGGGGCTGTTCATCCCGACTAGCAAGACCTATCAGCTGGGTGACGAAGTCTTCATGTTGCTAACGTTGATGGACGAGCCCGAGAAGATTCCCGTCGCGGGCAAGATCATTTGGATAACGCCCAAGGGTGCACAGGGCTCGCGCGCGGCCGGGATTGGCGTTCAGTTCAGCGATTCCGACGGCGGCACGGCGCAGAAGAAGATCGAGACCTATCTGGCCGGAGCATTAACGGCCGACCGCCCGACGCATACAATGTAATGCAATGTAGTCGTTTGCGGCGCCGGTGGCATGCGGGTCGGGCCAGCCAGCGGCTCCACCCGGCAGGATCATCCGTCCTGGTCCCGGCGCTGACCGGCGCGCAGTCAGCCGGAACGACACTGACCCGGGAGTGACACGATGCTCGTCGATTCCCATTGCCATCTCGACATGCTGAGGCTCGAGCAGGAATCGCTTCCCGACGTGCTGCGCGAGGCGGAGGAGCTTGGTATCGAGCACCTGCTCTGCGTGTCCGTCAGCCTCGAACGCTTTCCCGGCATGATGGATCTGATCGAGCCCTACGGCCAGATCTCCGCGTCCGTGGGCGTTCACCCCGACGGCCAGAATGTCGAGGAACCTGATGAAGAGCATCTGGTCAGTCTGGCCTCCCATCCGCGGGTGGTGGCAATTGGCGAAACCGGCCTCGATTACTATCGAGCCGAGGGCGACACCGGCTGGCAGCGCGAGCGTTTCCGGTGCCACATCCGGGCTGCCCGCGCCGCTGACAAGCCGCTGATCGTGCATACGCGGGAAGCGCGCGACGACACACTGCGCATCCTTGAGGAAGAGGACGCGGCGGAGGTCGGTGGGGTGCTGCACTGTTTCACCGAGGACTGGGACATGGCACGCGCGGCCATGGATCTCAATTTCCGCATCTCCTTCTCAGGCATTGTCACTTTCAGGAACGCGGCACAGATCAAAGACGTGGCGCGCAGAATGCCTTCCGACCGGATACTCGTCGAGACCGACTCCCCTTATCTTGCGCCCGTTCCGATGCGGGGCAAGAGCAACCGACCGGGCTACGTCCGGTACGTCGCCGAGCATATCGCCGAGCTGCGAGGCGCGTCGCTCGCGCAGGTGGCCGAAACCACGACGGCCAATTTCTACGCCTTGTTCAGGGACGCAAGATCAGCGCCGTAAACATTCAACTGAGCTGAAAAGCAGGTGCAACCGGCGATAAAGTTGCCTGATCAGCGGTCGCTAATATCGAAGGCAGGAGGAAAGGGGATTCCCCTTCGCCTGTGCCTCGAAAGTCAAGCACAAGCCCGCATGCCTTCGTAACGAGACGATCCGCTAATTGCGCTGAGGCACAGACGTTGCGGCGCGGACCCCGAGTAACAGCCCACAGGCCTTACAGTGGAAAGACGAAAAGCGCAGCGCAGGTCCATTCAGGTCGACGTCGAAATCGCCCACCCTGAATTCAGCCGCTGCCGCGGCTATGCCGAGAACATCAGCCGCAGCGGCGTATCCGTGGTGTTGTGGGAGGGCGCGGGGCCCAAGCAGCAGCGGTCGGTGATTCTGAATTTCAAAGTGTGGACCGGCAGTGAAACACTGTACCGGAAAATCTATGCGCGGGTGGTGCGTTCCGAGCATGGAAGGATCGCCTTCAAGTTCACCGAGCGCGACTCGGTTGCCCAGGCATTCATCCAGGATCTGCTGTTTTACCGGAGACGGGAGCAACGGGGGGACACCCGCAGGCCGGCGTCCCGGCAGAAACGGGCTATGAGTCCTACTCAGAAGGCACGCTCCGATTGATTCCTCGTTGCCAGGGGCGCGGCGCCCTGAAGCATACCCCTGGGTAACGAAGCAATCCCTGTCACGAGGACGCCTCGGCGTCTGTGGTGATCGCCCAGAGATCCGTCGCAGATGGCTCCGGACGCCTGCGGCGGATTGCCGCCGCTCAGCCGTCCGATGTATGAAAGCGAAGCGGAGCGCAGCGGAGTCGGCGCCCACAGCCGCAAGCGGCGCTTCAGTGCTTCCGGTACATGGCCTCGATTTCAGCCTGATAACGCTGGTAGACCTTGTCGCGTTTGAGCTTCAGCGTGGGCGTCATCAGGCCGTCCTCGATGCTCCACGGCTCAAGCGTACACCACACCTGGCGGATTTTTGCGTAGCCAGGGAAGCAGCAGATCTGATTCGCTATCCGTTCCAGCACCAGCTGGTTGACCCGGGAGCTGCCACAGGCCTCTGAATCGCAGCGTTCAAGCTTGAGCTCCCGGCAGATCTCCTCCATTTGTTCACGATTCAAGACCAGCAGCGCAGTGAGATAGGGGCGGCTGTCGCCGATCACCATCGCCTGCTCAATGAGCGGATCCATACATATCATCATCTCCATATCGGCGGGCGGCACCTTCTCGCCGTTGGCGAGCACGATGATTTCCTTGAGGCGTCCGGTGATATACAGCTGGTCGTTCTCGATGCGTGCCTTGTCACCGGTATGCAGCCAGCCCCGTGCATCAATCATATCCCGGGTTCCGCGATCGTTGCCCCAGTAGCCCAGCATCACACCCGGGCTGCGGACCAGCAATTCGTCGTTCGCGCCGATTTTCGCCTCGACGTCCGTCAGCAGAGAGCCTACGCTCGCCGGGTCGTTGTTCTCGAGGGGATTGACGCTGATCACGGGGCTCGTTTCGGTCAGGCCGTATCCCTGGATCATTGGCAGCCCGAGCCCGATAAACAGGCGCGCCACGCTCAGGGGCAGAGGAGCTCCGCCGACCACGGCAAGCCGCAGGCGTCCGCCCAGTTTGGCCATCACCTTGCGTCCAACAAGTGCGTAGAGCAGGGGCCAGAGCAGCAGCCTGGGGCTCCAGCCGCCGCGGCCCTGCTCGAGCTCGAAACGCCGCCAGCCGGTGTCGACCGCCAGGTTGAACAGGGTCCGGGCGATCGGCGACTTTTCTTCCAGACCAGCCAGTATCTTGTTGTACACCCGCTCGAAGATCCGCGGCACCGAGATCAGCACCGTCGGTCTGACCGCGAGTAGATCCTCGCCGAGCAGCGTAATGGCGCGGTTGTAAGCGATGCCCGCACCGGCCATCATCGGCAGATAGTAGCCACCGGTCCGCTCCAGGGTGTGCGACAAGGGCAGAAACGAGAGGAATAGATCGTCGGGCCGGCAGCTGACCGCCTCCAGGCTGCGGTACGCGTTCCAGAGGATGTTGTAATGGCTCAACATCACGCCTTTCGGCCGTCCCGTGGTGCCCGATGTGTAGACGATGGTCGCGAGTGAGTCACTTTCCCGACTGGCTCGAACCAGCTCGGCCGAATCCGGCAGCCACCCGCCCACCGTCTTGAGACGACCGTCCGGATGCGCGGCCGTGTCGATATGCCGCACGCTGATTATTCGGGTGAGAGACCCGAGCTCATCCATGACCGCTTGCAGGCCGTCCCAGTGTTCCTGGTTTCCGATCAGCAGCAGCTTGGCGCCGCAGTTGTTGAGAATATAGGCCGCATTTTCCGCTCGGTCCTGGGTATATAGCGGCACCACCACGAGTCCATTGGCCAGCGCAGCCTGATCGAACATCACCCATTCGGGGCAGTTTTGCATCATCACCGCGACCCGATCCCCCGGCTGCAGGTCCTCGCTGGCCAGCGCCGCCTGCCAGCGCGCGACCTGACGGCCCACCTCGGACCAGCTCAGGTCCTGCCAGCGCTCGGTGTCTTCTTCAAAGAAACGATAGGCCAGTGCATCGGGCGTCCGCCTGACACGCTCGTAGAAAAGACCCGCAAGCGTACCGGCTTGCTCCGGGCTGATGACATGGTGAGGGGTGCGATCGCTCATCGCTGCTATTCGCCGTCGTTCTGCTGCCTGGCGAAACCGGATACCACTTCCCAGCCCGGATCCGGCGCGAACCGGCGGCCGAAGCGCTGCTCCAGTTCATGGAGACGCTGCAGCACGCTGTCTGCGCCGACGGTTTCGATATAGCGCATCGGCCCCCCTCTGAACGGCGCAAAGCCGGTGCCGAACACCATGCCTGCGTCCAGATGATCCGGATCTTCGACCACCTTTTCCCGCAGGCAGGCGACAACTTCGTTCAACATGCGCAGCACCATGCGGTCGGCGGTATCCGGATCCGAACGATAACCCCTCGGCGCTCTGGGTTTGACAGGCTTCCCTTTCCGGTAGCGGTAAAAGCCCCTGCCTGCTTTCCGCCCCAGCCGCCCCTGCAGCACGAGATCGCGCAAGCGCTGCGGTACCTGCACCTGCATGTGCCGGCCGAGAATCTCCGCGACGTGGAGGCAGATATCCAGCCCGACCGTGTCGGCCAGCTCAATGGGGCCCACGGGCATGCCGAAGCTGACCGCCTGGCGGTCGATGTCCGCTGGCGGCACGCCCTCGTTTTCGAGTTCCACGGCTTCCAGGAGATAGGGCGTGAGGATGCGATTCACGAGAAAGCCGGGCGAGCTCAGCACCGGAAGCGGCAGACGGTCGATGTGCCGGGTGAAGGCGATCGCTTTTCCCATGACCTCCGGCGCACTGGCGGTATCGCGAACCACCTCCACCAGCTGCATACTGGCCACCGGGTTGAAAAAGTGCAGCCCTACCAGGCGCGAGGGCTGATCGAGCACAGACGAGATCTCCCCGAGCGGTATGCTGGAGGTGTTGGTCGCAAGCACGGCGTCGGGGCGCAAACGGGGCTCCAGAGCCTGGAACAGGGATCGCTTTGC
Organism: Gammaproteobacteria bacterium; assembly: GCA_050118435.1. Classification (GTDB taxonomy): domain Bacteria; phylum Pseudomonadota; class Gammaproteobacteria; order DSM-19610; family DSM-19610; genus Thiogranum. The sequence continues at coordinate 50,770 of JASFKW010000007.1, forward strand.
CTCCGCGTCCTCGAATATCGCCTCTATGACCACGTCCGCTCGTTCGACGCCCAAGCCTCTGTGGTCGGGCATGAGTCGGTCCATGGCTTCCTGCACCGGTCTGGTACGCTTCAGGCGCCGTCTGAATAGACTGTGGGCGCGTTTCATCGCCGGCGCAATTCGTTCCGGTGACTGATCGGCGAGCGTCACCTGCATGCCGCGCAGCGCACACCAGGCGGCAATGTCGCCGCCCATCATGCCGGCCCCTACAACGTGAACGCGGCTGGGCCGGAATTCCGAGTCACGGTCAAGCGTCTTGAGCCGTTCCTGAAGAAAAAAAACGCGAATGAGATTCTGGGCCGTCGGACTGACGATGAGATCCGCCACCGACTCGGCCTCGGCGTGCAGCATGGCGCGTTCCCGGTCGCCATGTTTCAGCCACAGATCGATGAGTGCATAAGGCGCCGGATAGTGCTCAGGTCGGGCTTTGGCAGCGACCCTGCGATGCAGCAGTCTGGCGAGCCATGGGCGGATCCAGGCGTGATTGCTCAGGGCCTGGAGACGCGTGGGCCGGTGAGGAAAGGGGCGCTCCAGAATCAGCGCCCGGGCGGCTGTTTTCAGGTGGCGCTCCGGCAGCGCGTGATCGACGATCCCCATGCGTTGTGCGGATCGAGCGTCGATGGTGCGCCCCGACAGCATCAGATCCATGGCGTTCAGAGCGCCCACCAGGGGAATCAGGCGTGCCGATCCGCCGAAGCCCGGATGAATGCCGAGCTTGACTTCGGGAAGCCCCAGCCGGGTGCCGCTGTCCTCCCGGGCAATCCTATACCGGCACGCCAGTGCCAGCTCCAGCCCCCCACCGAGGCAAAAGCCATGAATCAGTGCCACCGTCGGAAACGGGAGCGCCGCCAGGCGATCGAACACCGCCTGACCACGCTGAATCGCCTCTAGCGCCTGCTGGCGGCTCTCCAGACGGGTGAATTCATGAACGTCCGCCCCGAGAATAAAGCCGCCGGGCTTGTCGGAGACAATGACCACACCCTGCGGAGAGCGCCTTTCCAGCTCCACGAGCTGCCCGTAGAAGTCCTCCAGCACGGAAGCGGAAAGGACGTTCGCACTGCCGCCGTGTTTGTCAAAATGAACCCAGGCGATATTGTCCTGATCGAATTCGGTATACAGGTCTGAGCCTTGAGTTCGGGCATTCATGATTCCATTCGCTCCAGGAGAATCGCACCGCCTTGTCCGCCACCGATGCACAGGCTCGCGATTCCACGCCGTGTTTCGGTGCGCCGCAGTGTATCGGCCAGATGCAGTGTGATGCGCGCGCCGCTGGCGCCAACCGGATGGCCGATCGAGATGCCGCCGCCGTCGACATTGAGGCGGTCTTCATCGATGGCGCCGAATGCCTCTTCCAGCCCGAGCGCCTCCCTGCAGAAGGCCTCGTCCTGCCAGGCGAACAGGCAGGCCTGGACCTGGGCGGCAAAGGCTTCGTTGATTTCCCAGTAGTCGATGTCGTCGCTTTCAAATTGGTTGCGCCTGACCATGGGGGCCATGGCGTAGACCGGTCCCAGCCCCATCTGCCCCGGGTCGAGCCCCGCCCACTCGGTGTCGACGACCCGGGCCATGACCGGGAGCCGGTATCTGCTGACAGCCTCTTCTGAGGCCAGTATCAGCCAGGCGGCCCCATCGGTGACCTGGGCGCTGTTTCCCGCTGTCACATTTCCGAAGGGTCGATCGAAGACGGGCTTCAGCGCGCCGAGCTTTTCCATGCTGGTATCCTTGCGCAGGCCGTCGTCAGCGCCATAAAAAGCCCCTTCGTGTGAGTAGATCACTTCCACCTCCCCTAGACGATCCTGCTTTACGGCGTCGGCCAGTCTTTGATGGCTTCGCAGCGCAAACGCGTCCATCTGCTCCCGGGTGATGGCGAAACGATGCGCCAGAACTTCGGCCGTCTGTCCCATGCTCAATCCGACAATAGGGTCGGTCAGACCACGCAGCAGGCTGATTACAGGCTTCAGATAGCGCGGGCGGAAGGCGGACAACGCCTTTAGCTTCTGCGCGGGCTTACGCGCGCTACGCATTGTGCCCAGCCAGGCGGCCATCGCGGTGCCATACAGCAGGGGCGCGTGGCTCATGGCCTCGGTGCCGCCTGCCAGTACCAGCTCCGAACGCCCACTCGCGATGTTATGGGCGGCGCAATCGAGTGCCTGCAGGCCGGAGGCGCAGTTTCGCTGCACAGTCCACCCCGGCACCCGGTCACCACAGCCGAGACGCAGCGCGACCACGCGCGCGATGTTCGCCTCGTCCGGGCCCGGCATGACACAACCGAGAATCACTTCATCGAGCGTGTCAGGTGCAAACGGTTGCCGGTAGAGCAACGCACGTCCCGCCTGAAATGCGAGATCGGATGCGCGAAACGGGCCCGGTTTGCCGCGCGCCCGCAGAAACGGCGTGCGAGAGCCGTCGACTATGTAGACTGGCCGGCCCGATGCGAGGGAGTTTCTATGTGCTTCCATGAATGGCTTTCCTTTGTCCAATATTCGGCAGGAAACTCGTCTACCTCAATAACCTTCCGCCGTGCCGCCACCGCGGCTCTTACCTGCGCCGCTTCACGCTCATCGATCACACCGCCGGAAATCGCCTCCATCAGGCATTGCTCGGCATCCGGGCAGGGAAGCTGGCCATCGCGCATTGCTTTTCGCAGGCGTGCGATCACAGGCTGCGCAGCGGTTGACGTCTCCAGCGCTGTTTCCAACTGATACAGGGCATCGGATTCGTCATCCGGGACATACATGCCTTCGGTCAGCCGCTCCCGTGCGCCGTCCCACCGCAGGATGACCTTGGCGGCGCGCTGCAGCAGCGCGTCGTTGGGAGCACGGTGAACGGCACCATAGGGGAAAAGCGCCATTTTCAACACTCGGCCCATCCAGGGCACCGGAAAGTTGTCGTAAACTTCGAGAAGCCTGCTCTGGCTGCGGTACAGAGCGTCCTGAATCACCCATTCGACGAGGGCCCGGTCTGCCGGCTGGCGCCCCTGATCCGCGAAGCGCTTGAGAGCGGCCGAGGCAAGGTACAGGTAGCTCAGAACGTCGCCCAGACGGGCGGATAACGCCTCTTTGCGCTTGAGGGCGCCGCCGAGCGTCAGTAACGCCGCTTCAGACGACACCGCGAAGGCCGCGCTCATGCGCGTGAGCCGCCGGTAGTAGACGGCTTCCTCGCGCGCCGAAGGCGCCTTTGCCCAGCGTGCCCCCGTGAGGCCGTGAAAGGTGGCACGCGCGACATTGCTTAGCAGAAGCCGCAGGTGGGCGCGAACGGCCGCATCAAAGGCTCCGATGTCATTCCGCTCAGCCGCCCGCATCTCGCTGACCAGATGACGGTGACAGCGAACGGCACCCTGTCCGAAGATGATGAGGCTGCGTGTCAGGATGTTGGCCCCTTCAACGGTGATGCTGATGGGAATCGCCTGGTAGATGCGTGCCAGATAGTTGCGTGGCCCCATACAGATGCCCCGTCCGCCGTGGACGTCCATGGCGTCGTCGACGACCTGGCGCATCCGCTCGGTGAGATGGTATTTGACAATGGCCGAGGCCACTGCAGGCTTTTCGCCGGCGTCGACCGCCAGGGTCGTCAGCGTCCTGGCGGCGTCCATTGCATAGGCGTTCCCAGCGATACGCCCGAGCACTTCGGCGACCCCCTCGAACTGTCCGATCGGAGTCTTGAACTGCTGCCTCACCGCCGCATAGGCACCCGTGGCGCGGGAAGTCAGTTTGCCGGCGCCGGTACTCAGCCCGGGGAGGGAAATCGAACGCCCGTCGGCCAGACATTCCATCAGCATCCGCCAGCCCTGACCAATGCGTGCCTGCCCGCCGATGACCCAGTGCATCGGGATAAAGACGTTGTGCCCCCGGTTCGGGCCGTTCATGAACGCCTGGTTGAGGGGGAAGTGCCGGTTGCCGATGTCGATGCCCGGCGTATCCGTCGGGATCAGCGCCAGCGTGATGCCCAGCGCCTCGCGCGGCCCGAGGATGTGGTCGGGGTCATAGAGCTTGAATGCGAGCCCCAGCACGGTCGCGACGGGGCCCAGCGTGATGTAGCGTTTCTCCCAGTTCAGGCGGATCCCGAGCTGCTCTTCGCCCTCGAACAGCTCCCGGCACACGACCCCGCGGTCGGGCATCGAGGCCGCATCGCTGCCAGCTTCGGGACCGGTGAGCGCGAAACAGGGGATTTCATCGCCCCTTGCCAGGCGCGGCAGATAATAGTCTTTCTGCGCATCCGTGCCATAGTGCAGCAGCAACTGGGCCGGGCCGAGTGAATTGGGCACCATGACGGTCACCGCAGCGGTGAGGCTGCGCGTGGCGAGTTTCATGACGACGCTGGAATGGGCGAGAGCGGAGAACTCCAGGCCCCCGTATTGTCGCGGGATGATCATTCCGAAGAAGCGCTGCTGCTTCATGAAGTCCCACACGGGCTGCGGCAGATCATGCAGCTCCTCGGTGATCTCCCAGTCGCTGATCATGCGGCAAAGCTCGTTGACCGGCGCGTCCAGGAATGCCCGTTCCCGGTCCGTCAACGAGGGGGCAGGGTGGCTCAGCAGTTTATCCCAATCCGGTCGACCGCTGAACAGATCGGCCTCCCACCAGGTGCTGCCGGCCTCGAGCGCTTCACGCTCCGTATCCGATACCGGGGGCATCATGCGCCGGAACCGTGCCAGCAGCTCGCTGGTGATCAGGCTGCGCCTGACGGTCGGGACCATGAGCACTGTTACCAGTCCGGCCAGCACCAGCCAGAAAGGTCCGAGAACCCACCCGCTGACGTCGTGGAGCGCGGGCCAGAGGGCGAGATAGAGTGCGCAGGCCGCTGCATAGAGCCACCCGGGAGCCTGCATAGCCAGAAAGACCCAAACCAGGCCGATCAGCAGTGTCAGCTCGATCAATGCCGCCATGTGCACGCGCTCCAGTAGCTAATGGCCCCGATGGGCTTCTTTTGATTTGGACATTGCCCCACTGTGCCGGGTTCTTAGAGCAGCCTCCGGGAGCCCGGTCACCATCCCTGTTGCAGGATCCAACCGGCTGCGACCTCCACCTTTGTCAGTCTCGGCGGGTACGCTCGGCGCCGTCTTTGCTGGAAGGACCGTGACCCGGAGACCGGGTCTCGCAGCTCAGCCCGGCTGGCTATTTTCCCGCTCGCTCCCAGACATAGCGGCAAATTCCTTAGGAGTCTGAAAATTATAGGCTATTAATTGAATTTATTGACTTTTGCTCGCCTGAATCGTGATCTCGACGGCGCGATCCAGCACCCGGCGCGGGGTATAGAAGTGAGGCGAAAAGCGGATACCCCCGCCTCTGAGCGCGCAGACCACACCGGCATCCTGGAGTCGCCGAAACAGCCCCGCCTGATCGCACCCGGGAAGCCGAAAGGTCACGACCCCCGCGCGACGTGCGACCTCGAGCGGCGACAGGAATTCAGCCTCCAGCTCGTGGAGCCCGTCGACCAGCCGCTGCACATTGGCGCGGACTTCGTGGAACACGTGATCGATGCCCGCCTCGAGCAAAAGACCCAGACTGGCATGCAGGGCGTGAATGCCGAGCATGTTCGGGCTGCCGCACTCAAAGCGGCGCGCCGACTCCGCCGGCCGCCACGTCCGGCTGTCATAGTCGCCGGAAGCCTCGACCATGTGCCACCCGAACTGGCGAAGCGATAACCGCGGGATCCAGTCGCGGCGACAATAAAAGAGTGCCAGGCCTTCCGGACCGAGCATCCATTTGTGTCCGTCGGCCATGACAAAGTCGGCCCGGCAGCCCTGCACGTCGAGCGGCTTGACGCCGATGCTCTGGATGGCGTCGATACAGAACGCCACATCGCGATCATGACAGGCCGCACCCAGGACCTCCAGGTCCAGCGCCAGGCCGCTGGCGTATTGCACCGAGCTGACCGAAACCAGACGCGTTCTCGGACTCATGGCGGCGATAATGGCCGCTTCGGGCGCGTCGGCTCGCGTGATGTCCGTCTCCACGACCTTCACGCCGAACGGGGCCAGCGATTGCCATACAATGCGGTTGGAAGGGAACTCCTGATCGGTGATGACCACCTCGTCTCCGGCACGCCACTCCAGGCCGTAGGCCACCACCGAGAGCGCTTCCGAGGTGTTCTTCAACAGGGCGATCTCGTCCGGGCCGGTCGCATTGATCAGGCGGCAAATCCGCTCCCGCAGCTGGCGCTCGGTCTGCAGCCAGGCTTCATAGTGTCTCGCGCCGAACCGGCCGTTTTCCCGTGCAAACCGTTCCACCGCCGAGACGGTCCGCCGTGGCCAGGGCGCCACGGCGGCGTGATTCAGGTAACAGATGTCGTCGGAAAGATCGAATTCGTGCTCGTACATGATTTGAACGCTCAGGATAGGCTACACTGGCAATCGATGAGCTTGCGCGGCGACCGGTTCAGGCGATCCACCCAGTATCGGGCAAATGCCGGAGTTTTGCTATCGCTCGTTTGTGTGCTGGTTCCTGCGGCCGGAGCCTGCGGTCCGGTTGAGCAGGGAATGATGGCCCAGACGGGGCTGCGTTACTGGGAGTGGCGAGGTGAGGGCGCGCTGTTGCGTCTGACACAGCGGCTGCCGGATCAGACGCGGGCCTTTTTTCTGGGGCGCGGATTCGGTGCGGAGGACGCCGATCACATCGCTCGCCGCTGCGTGTTTCAGACCATGTTCAAAAACATCGCACCACGGGGTACGGAAGCTCTCGAATTCGATCTGGAGCAGTGGCGGGTGCACAGCGCAGAGGATACGGGGGTCCTGCTAACGCGAGAGCACTGGGCCCGGCTGTGGGAGAAGCGCGATGTGCCACGGGCGGCGCGCATCGCGTTCGAATGGTCCCTGCTGCCGACTCGCCAGCGCTATCAGCCGGGCGACTTCAACTGGGGCATGACCAGTTACGGGCTGGAGCCCGGGAGTCGCTTTGATCTCGACTTCTTCTGGAGCCGGGATGGCGTGCATCACCGTGGTCGCATTGAAGGCGTCGAATGCCCGGCCGACGTTCACCCGGAGCCGGGCTCATGAAGCCGCCTGTCACCTGGCTGGCCTGGTTGCGATTGCCACTGTTGTTACTCTGCCTCGATCCGCAGGCGGTCTGGGCGGGCGATCTCGGCGCGACGCTTCACCCCGTGGCCGGGCGTCCGGCTGCACCGGATTTCGAGCTGCCCGATATCGACGGGGCGACCCACCGGCTGTCTGACTATCACGGCAAGGTGGTCATCGTCAGTTTCTGGGCAACCTGGTGTCCGCCGTGCCGCGAGGAAATGCCGTCCATGCAGCGTGCATGGAAAAGACTGAAGCAGGAAAACACGGTCATTCTGGCGGTCAATGTCGGTGAGGACGAAGACACGATATTCACCTTCACCGCCGACTACCCGATGGATTTCCCCCTGTTGATGGATCTGGATTCGAGCGTGGTTCAGCGCTGGCCGGTGCGCGGGCTGCCCACCACTTTCGTCGTCGATCCGCAGGGTCGCATCGTCTACCGGGCTGTCGGCAGCCGGGACTGGGAAGACCCCCTCATTCTGAAAACGCTAAGATCGCTGCAGACAGTTCCCGCTATTGTCCCCAAATAGTCGAAAAACGGTCTCCGCATTCCCGCTCGACTCGCTACACGCAGATGATTCTCAGCGCTCGCCGATGTCGACATAGTTGCGCTGCGTGGGGCCCACATAGAGCTGCCGCGGCCGGCCGATGCGCTGGTTTTCCTCGCCGATCATCTCCATCCACTGGGCGACCCATCCGACGGTCCGTGCAATGGCAAACATCACGGTGAACATGTTGGTGGGGATTCCGATCGCTTTGTAAATGAGCCCGGAGTAGAAATCCACATTCGGGTAGAGCTTGCGCTCCACGAAATAGTCATCGTGGAGCGCGATCTCCTCGAGCCGCAGCGCCAGTTCAAAGAGTGGATCACTTTTATCGCATAGCTTGTTAAGTACCTTGTGGCACATCTGACGGATGATTCGGGCGCGCGGATCGTAATTCTTGTACACCCGATGACCGAATCCCATCAGGCGGAAGGGGTCGCTCTTGTCCTTGGCCCGCGCCACGAAGTCGGGGATGCGCTTGACGTCACCGATCTCGTGCAGCATGTTCAGCACCGCTTCGTTGGCGCCGCCGTGCGCCGGACCCCACAGCGCGGCAATACCCGAAGCGACGCAGGCGAAAGGGTTGGCGCCCGAGCTGCCGGCCAGACGGACGGTCGAGGTGCTGGCATTCTGCTCGTGGTCGATGTGCAGCACAAAGATCAGGTCCAGCGCCCGCTCGGCCACCGGGTCGAGCTGGTATTCCTCGCAGGGTATCGAAAACATCATTTTGAGCAGGTTACCGGTGTAGCTCAGGCTGTTGTCCGGATAGACCTGCGGCTCTCCGATGGAATGCTTGTAGCTCGCCGCAGCGATCGTGGGCATCTTGGCGATCATGCGGTGAGCCGCGATTTCCCGGTGACGCGGATTGGCGATGTCCGTCGAGTCGTGATAGAAGGCCGACAGCGAACCGACCACCCCGACCATGATGGCCATCGGGTGAGCGTCGTGGTAGAAACCGTGGTAGAAGCTCTTCAGCGCCTCATTGAGCATGCTGTGATGCACGATGATGTAGCTGAACTCCTCGAGCTGCTGGGATGTCGGCAGGTCGCCGTAGAGCATCAGATAGGCGACTTCGAGGAAACTGCTCTTTTCCGCCAACTGCTCGATGGGATACCCGCGGTAGAGGAGCTCGCCCTTCTCGCCGTCGAGATAGGTCAGCCTGCTGTGGCAGCTCGCCGTGGACAGAAAGCCTGGATCGTAGGTGAAATAACCCGTCTCGCTGAAAAAGCGGCTGATATCGACGGCAGCCGGCCCCTGTGTCGATTTCCTGACTGGCAGATCGATCCGCTTCCCGGTCCTGTTGTCGATTATCGTCAAAGTATCGTCGTCCATGGATGTCCTCCTCAAACCCGTTCACCGGCCTCCGCGGCCACCGTCCGAGGGATGGCGACGGCGCCAGAGGCACGCGACCCGGCCGGGCCAGCGTTTTTTCCTGCCATCTCCAAACGGAGCAAGCGTCGTGCCAGCCCCGTGAGCCTGTGCAAAGAAGCCGCCGGCACCGGCGGCCGCGTGTCGGGTGCGCGATGTGCTGCTCTGGCGATTCAAACCGATGATAGCGTGCTCACGCCGTGCCCGCAGAAATAGGGGCAACCACGTACAGTCAATGTCACCGTAGCCGCCGCTGGCGCCGGTTCCCGTCGACATCGTTCCTCAGTCCGCTTTCAGGCCTCTGCGTCGCCACAACAGAAAGGCGGCCGGTATCACCACCAGGGTCAGCAGCGTGGCGCTGACCATACCGCCCACCATGGGCGCGGCGATGCGGCGCATCACCTCGGAGCCGGTACCCCCGCCGAGCATGATGGGCAACAGGCCGGCAATAATGGCGGCCACTGTCATCATGATGGGTCGGACCCGCAACAGCGCGCCCTCGATGATCGCCTGTCGCAGCGCCCCGAGGTCGACCGGTCGGTGCTGGCTGCTGGCGCGCTCGCAGCGCCGCCCGAAGGCCTGGTTGAGATAAACGACCATCACCACGCCGATCTCCACGGCGACGCCCGCCAGAGCAATGAAGCCCACGCCGACGGCAACCGACATATCATAGCCCAGCCAGTACAGTAGCCAGACACCGCCTACCAGCGCCAGGGGCAGGGTGGCGAGAATAATCAAGACCTCGCGAAAACCACGGAAGCTCAGGAACAGCAACAGCACGATGATGACCAGGGTGACGGGCACCACAACCTGCAAACGCTCCCTGGCGCGCTCCATGTATTCGTACTGTCCGGACCAGCTCACCGAATAGCCGGCCGGAAGGTCCAGTTGCTCGGCCACGCGGCGCTGCGCTTCCTCCACGTAGGATCCGAGATCGCGACCGTCGATATCGACATAGGTCCAGCCGTTGGGACGCGCGTTTTCGCTCTTGATGACGCCCGGGCCGTCCTCCACCCGCACGCCGGCGACGTCGCCCAGCGTGATCTCCGCACCCGAGGGTGTCACGATGGGCAGATCCGTCAGTCGTGTGAGCGAGTCCCGCACGTCGCGCGTGTACCGCAGGTTGACGGGATAGCGTTCGAGACCCTCGACGCTCTCGGTGACGTTCATCCCGCCGACCGCGGTGCGAACGATCTCCTGCACGTCGGCGATATTGAGCCCGAAACGCGAAGCCGACATGCGGTCGATGTCGATGATGACGTAGCGGCCGCCGGCGACGCGCTCGGAAAATGCCGAGGCGGTGCCGGGCACCGACTGCAGGATCAGCTCGATCCGCTCGCCGATCTCCTGTATCACCGCGAGGTCTTCCCCGGCCACCTTGATGCCGACCGGCGTCTTGATGCCGGTCGCCAGCATATCGATGCGGGTCTTGATCGGCGGAATCCAGGTATTGGCGAGGCTGGGTATGCGCACCGCCCGGTTCAGCTCCTGTTTGAGTTTTTCCATGGTCATCCCGTCCCGCCACTTTTCGCGGGGCTTGAGCAGGATGGTGGTCTCGATCATGGTCAACGGGGCGGGATCGGTGGCGGTGTCGGCGCGGCCCACCTTGCCGAATACGCGCTCGACCTCGGGCACCGTCTTGATCAGCTTGTCGGTCTGCTGCAGCAGCTCCTGCGCCTTGCCCACCGAGATGGCGGGAAATGTCGTCGGCATGTAGAGAAGGTCGCCTTCATCGAGCGGCGGCATGAACTCGGAACCGAGCTCGTCGTCGAGAGGCCACCAGCCCGTGAGCGGCCAGGCCATGGACGCAGATGCGAGCAGGGCGAGCAGCAGCACCGTCCGCGGCATGCGCAGCACCCAGCCGATCACCGGACGGTAAGCGGCGATCAACAGGCGGTTGAGAGGGTTCCTGCTCTCACGGACGATCCGGCCGCGGATGAAATAGCCCATCAACACCGGCACCAGCGTGATCGAGAGACCCGCGGCGCCCGCCATGGCGTAGGTCTTGGTGAAGGCCAGCGGCGAAAACAGCCGGCCTTCCTGTGCCTCCAGCGTGAACACGGGGAGGAAGCTGAGGGTGATGATCAACAGCGAAAAGAACAGAGCCGGACCGACCTCGGACGCCGCTCTGGCCATGATCTCCCAGCGGTTCGCGTCGGTCACTGTGTCGCGCTCCATGTGCTTGTGCACATTCTCAATCATGACAATCGCCGCGTCGACCATGGCACCGATCGCGATGGCGATGCCGCCGAGCGACATGATGTTGGCGTTGATCCCCTGGGCGTACATGATGATGAAGGCGATCAGAATACCGACGGGCAGGCTGAAAATAATGACCAGCGAGGAGCGCAGGTGAAAAAGAA